>JAITDD010000022.1 GCA_031282725.1 Mycoplasmataceae bacterium | reverse complement strand
TCTCTTTGTTTCTTATCTTCTAAATACATTTTAAGAAATGAATCGAATTTTTTATCATTACCTGTTTCAAACATTTCTGGGTTTAACTCTTTATTAATAATTATAACCACAACATTTCCAGTTTTTTTCACAATTTGTGCCTCAAGTGGTTTGCCAAAAGGTACCAATTTTCTCGTTGATTTTTCGGGTTTTTTATTTTTAACCATACATATATATATAGCGTCAAAAAAACAAAAAGTTAACTTTTTAGTAGTTTTTTTTAAATAATATAATTGATTTGTGGATGAAAAAAATGAAAATCTACAATTACATGTTGTTGATTATTTTGAAAATAATAAAGAATCATTTAAGAAAGCTGTTGTTGACTTTTGAGAAAAAAATAAGTATAGCAACATTAAAGGTAATGAATTAAACAAAACTAATTCTAAACAAATATACACTTACGAAAAACAGCAAAAATCTGTAAATAATAAAAGAGCATTGTTTCAATTTTTTGCAATCTTTTTAATTTTTCTTGATATTACTTCATTTTGCATCGCTATTTATTTGCTTGTAACTGGAGAAAATTCTTCTCTTTTCTATCTTTTTATTTCAATTTCACTTATTTTTACTCCATTAGTAATTCTTTTTTTTCACCTACGCAAAAAGAATAAAAATGTTTTCGATAATATTCAAATAAAAAAAGATAAGCTCATTAATGAAAACAAATCTCAACTAAAAAATATTTACAAAATAAATAATATAGCTAACTATTTCAATACAGTTCAATCTCTTTTTCCCGCTTTTAAATTTAATCTTTCGCAAACTATCACAAATGAAAAAGAATTCGACCTTTCTTTTAAAAAAGTTGAAGTAATCAATTTAATCTCCGGTTATATTAATAATAATCCTTTTTTAATATTTAACACAAAACAAAGATATATAGGAATGAAAACTTATACAGCTTCTATTACTCTTCAATCTGGAATTAATAGTAGAAATTCCACACCATCTTTTAATACTCTTACCGCTTCTGTACGAAAAACTTTTATAGATTATCGAATAAGTCCTGTTTTTGCGTTAATTGATACAAAAACAATTGCCGAAAAACTTAATTTTTCAATGCCTGGAAGTACAAGAGGATTATTAAATATGGAGAATCGCGAGTTTGATAAAAAGTTTCCTTCAAGTAGGAATGATGAAGTTTTATATCGCTTCCTTTTTACGCCTCTTTGTCAAGAAGAAATGGTTAAGTTGATTAAAAGCGGATATGTTTCGGCTTTAAGTTATAAAAAAACTGGTTCAATTAATTTTATTTCCTCTTCTGTTTTAAATGAAAATTTAATTAACGATTACATACCTCCTTATCTTTTCCACTTTGACTACGAATTTATTAAAGAAAGTTTTATCAACGATTACTTCTCCTTTTTTCGTTCCATATATTTTAAACTCGCGCCTTTTCTAACTATTCCCGCATACCAAAAGTTTAATAAAATTGAGGAAAAAAAAGATTTATCTATTTCTTTTAGTGAATTAGGAACTATTCTTCATAGTATAAAATATCAAGGCTTCAAGAATAAAAAAGCTGATGCTAATGCTGATATGTGTCATCTTGTTAATTCTTATGACGATGATGTTGTTTCATTTGATACATTAACCCATTATTCTGTTTCTGGAACTGAATATGTACATGTTCACGGACACAATATTGCAGTTCCATATGTTGAAATGTTTCCTTTAACTTCTTCTAATACTATTAATTGTTTCAGAACAACAAACTCTAAAATTATTAATAAATACGAATTTTGTAAACATGGTTACAACAAAACCTTTATTCTTATTGGTAAATTTAAGGATATCGTTTTCTTTAAACTAAAAGATGAAAAAGCGAAAATTAGTAACGATAAAGTTGAAGATATTGTTTTAAATATTGAATAACACTTTTTTAATCAAGATTATCAGGTATTATTGTTTCCAACATAAAATTGAAAAATTCTATAGGTGTTGTTTCTGGAACAAATCTATAAGCTCTTATACACATATTTTCTATATTTTTGTATAAATACGAAAGCATTGAAGGATTTTTAAAGTATTTTTCATAAGCTAATTCTTTTACTTTTTCAAAAAAAGGAGTGATAAGTGTAAAATCGTAAGGATTTGTAGTAAATGATTTCTTAAAAGAATTATTGTAGATCACAAAATTGAAGTGTCTTATTTTTGTTCCATTTTTGATTATATAATCCATTAATTCACAAACTTGATATTTATAGAAAATGTCAAATCTTCTAGAAGAAAAAAAATAACGAAAAATATCAATTTCGTTTTGTCGTAAATTAATCCCGTAATCTTCTAAAAAATCACCCATTTTTTCCACCTTCATTAAATTAAAATCTTCACGATCGTATTTAACGAAATTTTCAATCTCAATAATAGAATTTTTTCTTCTTTTTTCATCTAACTCTTTTAACTCTTTGATTGTTTGTTCACATTCTTTTTTTAAATTATCTACTCTTTCTTGCAATTCTGGCTCAAGTAAAGAATAATAACTGTCATCGTTAATTAATTTTAATGCAAGTTCGGTATCTTTACCTTTTACTGCAGCAGCAATCGCATCAACCCACGCACTAATCTTAGTTCTATTTTTATTAAATTTAATTGCCATTACTTCCCTTTTCTTCTTCCTTTAATTCATTTATATATTTTGCAAAATGATTAATAAAATATCCTTCTTTAATTAATTGCATTATTTTTTCTTTTGTTTCGATTATCTTTTCTTGAATCTTTTCTGGGTAATTCATCTCGATTTTATTTACTTCATATTCATCAACATCTAGCAATTCTCATTCGTCATTATCAGTGATGTCTTTTGTTCGATAATCAATGTCAAAGTCAATATATTTTAAAGTGTCATTTTCAATTAAAAAAGGTCCTGTAATATTAATGTAACAATAAATCTTACCAAATCGTAAAGAATAGATTACATCAAAAAGTTCATTCTTTAAAAAAAATCAGATTGTTGGTCGATTAATTTTAGAGTACACATTTTTCCCATCACGAACATAGATAACTTTAGATAAAGTGGTGCTAACGCATACATATTCGTCTGTCTCGTCAATTATAGTGGGAAATTCATATGCTCGATATAATTTAGAATCAAACTTATATGCATGAATAGAAATTTTTTTCTGATTCATATATAAGATAATTATAAAATAAAAAAAATAAAACTAGAGGAAAATGTCTTACTTTTTTGTTAAAAACTTAGTATTGAAAAATATCACTATAATGAAGCTATGCCAAGCACTTTTTCGTACAAGATTTATGTAAGACCCTGTTCAATGTATTCGTTACAAAAAGAAGTTATGCATCTTGATGTTTTACGATTAATTAATGAAGAAGATTATTTTATTTTCGGCCCTTCTTTTAATATGGTGCATGATGAATCTACTATTGTTTTGTTTAATGAAGAAACAGAAGATTCTTTTGCTAAGACGAGCGATTTTTTACAAAATAAATATGAATGGCATGTAGAAGTTTTTCAAGATAAAAAAGAAATGAAGGATGATGAAGAAAAAGCAAGAATAAAAACTATGATTGAAAAATCAATGTGAAAAGATGGATTCTTTGATAGTGGAATTTTTGATGACAAAAGATACACATTCTCTATTTTTAAAAAAAGAAGTGGCGCTACTTTTGATCGTTATAAAAGAGTTTTTCACCCAAACACAGATTTCACCAATGCGTATGAACAAGTCTCATTTTTATCTTCTCGTTTTAGAGCAAAATATGATTATACAATCAATCAGATATTGAAAGTAAGGACACATATTTTTCGCCAACAAATCCCCCGAATACAATTATCAAATATGAGTGAATATGGATTTAATAAAGATTTATTATTCGACGAACTTTTATCTTTTTCTTATTCTTTAAAGCTAAACCAAACGAAAGAAAGTGAAAAAACTTTTATTAAAGAATTTATCAGAAGAAGCAATTTAGTGGCAGAAAGACAGGAAGATGGAACTTATTCTTTTTCGTCAGTCAAATTTAATGAACACGAAACCTCATTATTTATTCCGGTAGAAGAATCTGACTTTTTAAAAATAACTGAAGATATCGTTTCTTACAATGCTGAATTTATAGAAATATTAAAGAAACAATACTATATTAAAAAAATAATGAAAACAACCCTTTTTATACAAAATGAAAATATCGCATTTGATCATCCAGATGTATTTGAACAAATCGTAGAAGAAACTAAAAAAACATTATGCACCAATTTTCAAAAAACTCTTGATGAAGCCGCCATCCAATCCAATTACTATTTAAAACTAAAAACACAAATTTTTGCCCAAAGCTTATTCCCTTCTTTAATCCAAGAATTGAAAAAAAATTTAAGAATAAAAGAAGAAGACATAATGGTGGAAAGCGAAGATATGGTTAATATGGAAAAAAGAAGTTATGAAATTATTGAACTATGCAATGCTAACGGGATCGATTTTCTCAATGAAGAAAGTGTTTTGAAAGAAATAAAACTCACGCAAAATTTACAAGATATGTATACGCAACAATTATGCACCACTCCGTCTTTTTTAAATAGTAACCATCCTTTTTCCTTTTCGGTCCAAGAATATGAAAGGATAGAACTGAAAGAAGACAAAATCAATTATTTAAAACATATGTTTGCTCAAAAAACAGCATCTTCTCTAGTTCAATTCTTTCACTTCCTCTCATTAGTAGATGCAGATTGCGTCTCATTATTAAAAGATAGATTAAAAAGTTATCCGCAATTTGATACATTTGATTTCACTCTTCCTCAACATTTTCTTGAAGCTAAAAGTTTTGCATTATCTAAAATGGAGGAGGCAAGAAGTATTTTGTTAGAACAATCCTTATTTCTTCAAAATGAATTTTCAAAAAATGAAGATAAAGAAGTCCACACTCTTGCTTCCGTCCAAATCTATTTAAACAATTCCTTCTTTAATATAACTCAGAAACAATTCCAAAGACCTTCAATAAATAAAGAAGCAAAAAAGCATGGAGGAGATTTTTTTAAACAATATAAAACTATGACAGAAACAATGACTTTTCTTTCAAGACATAACATGCAACAATTGGATTCATTATCATCTCAATACTGCGAAAGGATAATAAAAAAGGAAGAAACGATGGCAAGAACAAGAATAGTGATATAGCTAAGCTAAATTATTATTCGAATTTAAATACTAGATTTTCAAGTAAAATATCACAAAGGTTTTTATACAATTTGTTTTTATCAACATCATCAGTGTGGAAAAGTTTTGCAAAAGCATCTCCAATCATTTCCCCTAAATTATTCGGTTTACCTTTTTGATGTAATTTTATAAAACATTTATCATTAGTGAAGAACTTACATCCGTCATATTTTTGATATTGTTCGTATTCTTTTTTTGTTCCGTAAACAATAAACTCTTGGACAAAAGAACCTGAATATACGACTCCATTTTCTGGATTTTTCCAACTAACATTAATTACGAAGTTTCCTTTTGTAGTTACTCCTTGATCAAATTTAGAAGGGTCAAATTTAAGATATATTCCCTGATTATCTCCAGAAGTTATTTTGTCAATTGTAAAACCATCATTGATTCCTGTGTTTGCCATCGGTTTACCTCCAAGTTCAGTAGTGTCAACATTCACTGTAACATTAAGATTAGTGTCTTCGTCTTCTATTTTGACATCTCCAACTTTAAAATCTAATTTAACTTCTTTGGTTTCTCCTTTTTCTGACGAAACTACATCGTTATAAGAAAACATTTTATCAATCTTTTCGCTAGTATTTGTTGCATTAATATCAACAATGTTAGTGTCTGTAACAAAGAAAGGGAAAACAATTCCACATGTGTCAACATATTCTTCATTAATAAGACTTATATTTGGTATTATTCGATATAAACCTCATTCGGAGTCTTTTGGAGTACCAGATAAATAAAAACATTTATCATCATCGCTTTTTTTAATACAAACTCCATCAGGGAAACTAGTATCTTTAAATTCATCACACATAGGAGATATGTCAGTTTCTAATGAATCGGATTGTATTGCTGCATCCGGGGTTTCATTATTATCATAAAGGTTTGCGGTTATATCTGTTCGTGTAGCTCATGAGCTACATGTGAAGTCTTTAGGATCGAATATTAATTTAAAAAAAGCTCCTTCGGCTGTTAAATCGTTTAGTGTTATATTTTCAAATTTATAAACATGCACGTGATATAAATCATCTTGTAACTTAACTCCTTTTGCAAGACGAATAAATTTATCAGGTATATTTTCGTATGTTACAGCACTTGTATCAGCATTAATTGTTTTTTGTAAAATTTGTGGCATGTATAAATCGAATTTTTGTTCCATAAAAGCTTGTTGAATTTGGTTAGCAAAATCAATGTTGGTAATTTCTAATTTAGGCAAAGAAAAATAAAGACCGGGAAAATCAGCATGTATAGGATAATATTCAGGATTTTTATTTGATGTTTCTACTTTTGGAGCGTATTTAAAATTAATAAAATACATCCCTCCCTTTATTGAATCGATACTACTATAATTATCAACAATACTAATGTTGCTTTTAGTATCGCTTCCTTCTAATGCACCAGTTTTTAATCAAGTGTTACTTGGAAATATTGATGCTGTAAAATTAGGAATAGGATCGTTCGTATTTGCTGATGACCCTGATATGATTGCTAAGTCAAGCAACATTGGAGCGATTATTGGATCTTTGGACACAACATCAACGGTGACGTCAGCAGCAGGAGGTGATATTCCGCTAATAGTAACTTGTTCGCCGTCGAATACTTTTATAGAATTACCACCACCAGTAATAGAAGGGTCGTTCCATCAAAATACTTTGTCAGTATATGCATTGCCTTCTCCAAGCGTTCCAGGTAGCGTACCCGAGAATGTAGGTTGAGGAGAAATGATAATTTGTGGCAATCCCATACCTGTAGTTTCAGTGAACACACCAGGTGGTTGTGTCACTCCTTTGTCTTCAGAAATTGTCATAGGCGCAATCATAGATGTTGGGATAATATTGATAATTCCTACATAATCAGATACATATTCTTTGTTTGTTTCTTTTGGAGTATATTTAACTTGGATGACAAAAGTTCCGCTGGTGCATATTTTATTCGGTTTTAAAGGTGTACTTCCTTCGGTCGGTTTATCTACTGTGAAAGGAATTTTGATGGTATCAGTTACACTTGATACACCACCTCCATTCAAATTGGCATTAAACAATAGACCGTAATCTTGTAAATTATCTCCACTACATTTAACATCTCATTCATCAGCCCTGTAAACAAATTGACCTATCCCTGAATCGGTTGGCAATTTAATTTTAAGATTATGTTCACTAATGTAATTTCCGCTACTATTATAATTTCCTCCTAAACTCAATTGTTGATCAAAAGCACCGATTAAGGCATATACAGGATTATCAACTACACTAATATTCATTTCATTAGCTTTTTCTACTGCTTTTTTCTCGTCATCGTTATTTAGAAATATCATTGGAATTGTTAAATTTATTGTTGTAACTTCAGGAGCTGGTGTACCACCATAATTTGATGTTTTTTTACTATTGTTTTTTGAAAGTGACATATTAGAAAAATCGATTAAAGGTTCTTCGTTACTTTTACTTCCTATTTTTAGATTTAATTGGATTTTACTAGGAGCTGTTATCTTTGATCCGTTAATATCGATTTCGCCAATATCTAAAGGGATTTCTTGAGTTTCAAATTTAATCAAAGGAAAAACCTTAATACTTGTTCCATCACTCAATTTGAATATTTTCTGATTATCAAAAAGATATAGTCTATTATTCTCGTTTAAAACTTCCATTTGATAGATGTAAGAACCTGCTCGAGGAACAAAAGAACCATATATCTTTTTTTCAAGTAAGGTTTGCATATTAATATTTGATGTTAATGAAGAAAGATCACCTGCGGATGTAAAAGAAGAATAGTCAGTAAGTGGATTAAAGATACACAATAAGTCGTACAAAGTAATATCCATTTGACCAATCAATTCTGTTCCAGGAGGAGTGGAAAATAATATTGCTTCTTTATATTCATTTTTGATAGTTTCTCATTGAGAGATATCTGTATCCGATAGATCATCATGGATCGTATTATTTTTTGTACTTAATAGTTTTCCAGTTGCGATTAAAACGAAATAGATATATGCGATAATGAAATTTGGACTAATATCTCCTAATGAAATATCTAATTGGCTTACTAAATCAGAGAATAAGTCAAGTAATTTTGGCGATTGAAATATCTCATCAATTGGTTCAATGTGATTGTTTAATGAAGTATCGATTTCTTCATCGATATTGTCAGTTAAAGAGTTGTACTGATGTTGGTTCATCTGCCCGATAATCATTTGTGTTGCATGAATTGCGTCAGATACTCCTATCGGTTTTTCTTCACTAACGCCTCATCATAATTGTTCAATGGCTTGCATTGGATTTTCAAAACTACCGGGAATAGCAAGATTAGAAAAAAGATCGATAAAGATATTAACGAAAGCATTTATCGGAGAATATGTTTTTTCTTGAATTTTATATTTTTCACCTTCATTCCCAAAGTTATCTTTTCCTGTTATTACTGAATATTTGTTTTCATATTTCTTACTAAATGATTTCATTAATCCATCCAATAAAGTTCTTGCCTCATCTCCGTTTTCAACTTTCCAATTTAAGAAGTCATGAAATTTTGTCAACGAATTAGAAAATTGATTTATTTTTGAATTATCAGATTTTTTACTAATCAAAGAAGTGAAATCAAATCCAGCGGATGCAAGAGGGATAGAAGAAGCTAAAACAAGACCGCAGGAAACTAATCTAGTAACTCCGCCAATACTTTTTTTCACCTGAACCACTCGTTTAACTTGCCCATTCTCAATTTTCACATAAGCTTTTCGATGTTCTTTATTAATTCATCCGTGGAATACGGCAAGAAGAATAATAAAAAAAGGCGAAAGAATTAAAATAATTAAAAGAAAAATAACAAAATAAAAAACCGGGATAAATAAGAAATATAAATCATTAATCTGTTTATCAGTAAATTCGACATCAAAAGCTCCTCCTGACAAGAAATTAGAAAGCAAGGGTTTTACAACTCCAGGAAGAATATTAGGAGCCACAGTAGATGTCAAAATTAAGGTAAGAGCATAGGAAATAAAAAGTCAAGAAGAAATAAAAACAGCTTTTTTTCAATTAAAAGCAAGGGCGGATGCTACTGAAATAATTATTATTAAAAAAAATACAAGAAGGGGGAAAAAATCCGGCAAAAAATCTAGACCAGAAAAAGGGATATCAAATGTCGGGATTTGCACATATTTATTATATAAATACCGTTTCGATAAAATATATAATTTAGTTAATAAATACACACAAAAAATAACTCTATTTTAATGAAAAAACCTGTCAATATCTTAACTAATCATGAAATATTGAGTGAAGTCGAAAATTACAAAAATTCGATTATCGCTAATAAGAAGTATGAAAAAACTTTTATCATCGTTACAATCCTTTTCCTTTTAATTGCTTCCATTAGTCTCGTTTTTGTTTTTATTTTTCCAGATCAAGAAATTCCTTTTAAAAAAGATGATTCTTCTGAAAAAAAGATTGCTTGAAGTTTTATTATTTCTATTTTAGTCTCTTTTACTATCCTTATTGTTTGTATCCCTCTAACTTGCATCTGATTCTATAAAACCCACCAAAGAGTTCAAGTGCATATGCCGATAATATTAACCGGAAAAACTATCGACAATTGTTCTATTATTGTTGGTATCTTTAATTTTATTACGGCAATTATGGCAAGTATGGCTCCAATATTCTGAGGGTTAATGGATTTTGATAATAAAAAGGATTGGGCTTGGTATACAGACACAAAGGTTATCGTTTATATTTTCATGTGTTCCTTAATATTCCTTTTCTGATCTATAATAATTCCGATTCTTCAAGACAAAATATCGCGAAAAGATGTGGAATACTTTAATCGTTATGCACTATTCCAATATGAAAAAATCCCTCAATACCTTTCTCACTTAGAAAATGTTTTTAAAAAAAGAGCCGCTTTCTTCAACAAAAAACTAAAAACAAAAAAATTAACAAAATCAGAAAAAAATTCCATTATCAACAGACCTATTTTCCCTTGAGAAGATTTCAGTTATGATGTAAGAAGAATTTATAAAGGGTGAACTTGTAAATATGGGGATGAATATCAAATAATTAAATACTGCCTTTTTGTTGAAATATTCACCTTTATTCACAAAGATGAAATTGAAAAAAGGAATATCAAAAACTTTGTTGATAAATTCTTGAAAGTAAAGAATAACGAAGAGATAAGAAAATTCAATAAAAAATTCTTAAATAAATTTTAATATCTTAATATTCTTTTCCGCACTCTTCTTTAAAGAGTTTGTAATACATCGCTTTGTATTTACTAATAAACTTCATTTGTTGGTTTTTTAAATATCGTTTCATTCCATCAGGTTTATCTGTGGTATCATAGAAAACAAAACCATTTCGATAAAACACTTTATTAGTATCTTCTATCACAAAAGGTTTTACATTATTTTGTAAACATTGTTTTAACATAATCAATCTCGCAACACTTCCACTTCCATGAGGAAAAGGATGAATTCTTTCGAACTGACAATGGAATCTTGCGATATCGATTAAGCTCATCTTTTCTTTATGATATTTCGTTATAAGTTCATTCATCATTTCTCTAATCTTTTCGTTGTTCGGTTTTTTTCGTTCATTAATAGTAATTTCATCGATTCGGTATCTATCAAATTGAACGATATTTTCTATAACTTTTTTCTCTAAAAGAATCGTGTGAAGTGAATTGATGTATTTCTCGCTAATTTTTTCGCTATAAGTTTGCAAAACAAAGTCAAAACACTCGGAGATATACAGATTGTGATTAAACTTTTTTTGTTCATTGTTCTCGCAATTTACATCGTCCATAATAAAGACTAATCCCTCGATTGCACCAGAATGATAAACGAAATCATTTTTAAACATATTGTATAAAGGAGATTGCACATTTATTTGGTTATTTTTGAATAGTAAAGTTTTGAAATTTCTCATGATTTGTTAATTTATTATATGTAGATTTTTTATTTAAAAAAAATGGTTTAAAAAATGGGTTAATTTTTCCTATTTATGGTGGTAAGGATGAGAGGAAAAAATACATTGACTTCGATAGATTTGTTCAGTTAAAATTAAGCGTACCAATTCGTAAGGAAGGATCAGATCTGATAATTTTCACATAAAATTAGCCCTATCATAAATCTTTTGACATAAACCATAAGAACCACCGATGATAAAGGTAACATTTTTCGTTTTAATAATTTTTTCAACTAACCCTTCGTTGTTCAACTGCTTTCCTCTTTCATCTAAAAGAATGACATAATCTTCTTTTTTGATGCATTCTTGGATTTTACTACTTTCTTCAATTCTAGCCTCGTTACCACTTTTTTTCGAGTTTTCAATCTTTACTCATTTGATGACAAAAGGTTGTTTTAATCTTTTTTCATAATTTGAGATAAAAGAATCATAATCTGACTTTTTCCCGATAACGATAATTGTGATCATTTAATAAAAAATTAAATAACCTCAGTAGCTAATGAAGCAATTTTAGCGAAACCGCAGTTTTTAACTTCACGAGCGATTGGTCCAAAAACACGAGTACCAACAGGGGTTTTATCAGCTTTTACAATAACACAAGCATTATCGCTAAAAGCAATCTTCATTCCATTGTCTCGTTTAACACCTTTTTTGGTACGAACAATAACTGCTAATGCCATAGCTGCTTTTTTTACAGTGGCATCAGAAGAAGCTTCTTTAACAACAACTTTAACTACTTGTCCGATATGAGCATAGTGCGGTTTAGAAGCTCCAGGGATTTTGATAACTTGAACAGTTTTAGCTCCAGTATTATCAGCAACGACCATTCTTGTTTGTACTTGAATCATTATTTCTTTTTAACCTCCTTAGAAGGGGAAGAAGTAGCAGCAGATTTAGAATCAGCAGCCTTATTGTTAGAAGAGTGGCCTTTTCAAGTTCTTGTAGGAGCGAATTCGCCTAGTTTGTGATTTATCATATCGTCAGTAATATGAACATCGATAAAGGTTTTCCCGTTATGAACAGAAAAGGTTAATCCTATTCAATCAGGGTGGATAGAACAACGACGACTTCAGGTTTTAATAGGTTTTTTTATAGAACTTGTCAACATTGCATCAGCTTTTTTCTTTAAGACCGGATCAACATAACTTAAACCTTCACTTCTTCGAGCTTTCCCTGCGTATCGTACGTATGCCATACAAATATTATAATATAATTTCATTTTTATGCTCGTTTTTTTATTTAAGATTTTACCTATTAATAGGTTATAATTTAACTATGTACGAGCAACTTAATCAAAAAAACGAATTAAAAGGACGAAAATTGATAAATAAAGAAAAGGATTTTTTTAAAGAAGTAATCTTAATTGAGATGAAAATTTCAACTAAGTCTTTTATTACTGCAAAATTGGTTTCTATTATGAATTTTTGAGTTTTATTTTTTGCGGCCTTATTAACTATTTTTTTCTTAATATTTGGATGAAAAAGAGGAGATATTGTTGTTGCGGGATACAATCTTGACTCCATTAGTGTTGTGTCTACTATTCACTCCTTAACTTGAAAAGTAATTGATATTATTTCAACAAAAGTTCTCGACACTCCTTTCTTTAATCCTGAAAAATCCCCGCTCACCTTCCCCGCTTTTATTCCATGTTTTTGTTGATTCTGTTTTATTATGGTTAATTCGTTCAAATCCGCAATGTTAAAAGAGTATAAATTTTATCGAACCAATATTATTTACTGCTCCCTATATATTCTCTTTAATGCTCTTTCTTTGGTAGGAATTATTTTTGGAGTTACTTCTGGTGGTATCTTTTTATTTAACTATATTAAACAAAATAAATTATTACATGAAAGATTGTTACAAGTTAAAAAAACCCCAACACCTGCCTCTGATGATAAAGATGATGAGGAAAAAAAATCCGAAAAAAGTAAAAGTAAAGCTAGTGAAAAAGTAACAGAAGAGGTTAAAGAATCAGAAAAGAAAACTGAAAAAACAAAAAGCAAATCTAGCGAAAAAACAGCAGAAGAAGTTAAGGAACAAATTAAAAACGAAATTAAAGAAAAATCTGATAAAAAAGTAGATGAAAAAAGTAGCGGTAAAACAAAAAAATACGAATGAGATTAATAAAAAATATAATATAAACAATATTATGAAAAAATTATTTTTATTTAGTTTTTTCCCGTTATTAGCAACCTTTATTGTGCCTCTAACAAGTTGCGCTCAAGCTACATATTATTTTATGCCTCTTGCAATATATGGACAATCTATTTTTGACCCAACAACTTTATCTGACCATTACGATTTAAACAAATACAATTCTTCTTCTTTCAAACAAACTTCACCTGATAAAGCGTTGTTTAATATGTCCGATTTGTCTGTTAATAAATTTATTGTTGATGAAAATGATGGTTCTAGTTGAATATATTCTCGTCCTAATGCCTTTAAAGATGACAAAATTGAACCAACTGAATCATTTAATTGAAACCTTCCCTTCTATTTTGAGTCTAAATTAAAAAACGGTTTATATGATTCTAAAAATTTCGGTCTTATTGCTTTAAACAATTCTGTAAAAACTATTTCTTCTTCTATTTCTAACTATTTTAAAACTTTCCTTACATTTTTATCCCAACCTGCCATTGCCACAAATCCTCACAAGGAAAATCGAGAAACATGATTGAATGCTTTATTTGGAACCCACCCTCAAATTTCTACACCTACAACTTCCACTGATGCAAAATTAATTAACTACGAATCAAAAAATTTTTATGATTTTATTTTCTCTAATATTAACAGTTTTAGTCTTAGTGATAGTTTAAAGTTCGATATCGATTCTATTGATTTTTCTTTCGCTTCAAATTATTTTGGTCCTGGTCCTTTAATTTCACTTGGCTATGACACTATCAATAGCAATTTTATCGAAACTAATGTCAAAAATATTTTATATTCTACTCAATTATACAATATACTTAGCGATACTGGTGGTTATTATCAAACTCCTTCAAATCACAAGATCTATATCGGAGCAAATACTGATTCTGAAATTACAGCAGCAGATGTTAACACGCATCTAAATACTGCTGGTAACGACGCAATATTTAACCCGAAAAGAATCAATTATCTAACAAGTACTGCTACTGATACAAAAGGAAAAATAACATCATCTACATTCACTATGCCTGTTCCAATATTAATAAATGCAAAAAACGCTAATTTTGGTTTTTACAATTACAAAGATATTAAACATTCTATTAATCAAAACTAGTGATTATAAAGTAGTGAAAAAGTAAATAGTGTAGCAAAAAAATGTCCAAGTTGAAAAAATTACAAAAACTTCGCCAAAACTGATATTGATGTTAATTGCAAAACGATTGATGTTAAAACTAATTCCAGTCTGCCATGGTATGTATCTGACAGTGGCACAGTTCAAACTCCTAACAATTTAAAGGATTCAGTATCAACAACAAACGGATACGATATATTCGTTTCTAAATTATGTGATTTAACAACTCCTGCTAACTTTGTCGGTTTTGCTTATTATAATGTTTTTGTTGATAATGATGAATCATCAGGTAACACCCACCTTTTCCCTTATCTTAGTAGTGTTTCCTCGATTGTTCCTTTTTGAACTTTATTTAAAATTAATGACACAGGAACTGTAGCGTTCGATGATTCCTTGTTTATTGAATACCCTGTTGAATTTAAATACCCCGCTGATCCAAGTACGCCTGCACAAAAAGCTAAGTTTTTAGATCCTTCCCTTGTTAATGAAAAAGCGAACAAAAAAATAATTAACTTCTTCTCTAAATATATTAAAGAATCCGATAAACCATATAATTCTTCATTAACTAAACAACAATTAATCGATCGAGTCTATGCTATTACAGCTTTCACTTCAATGTTTGGAACAAAACCAACTTCTACACCTTCAACAACCGATGCTTCAAACATGTTTTCTGAAATTAAATAAAGACAACCCCTTATTTTTGTTTTATTTTAATCATTGAAATTATGATTCCGCAAGCCACCGAGACATTTAAAGAAGATGTTTTCCCTTCTGTCGGAATTGTAATTAAAAAATCTGCATTCTTTTGCAAAGATAAGCTAATTCCTTTTTCTTCATTCCCAACTATTAAACAAGTTTTTTTGTCGTAATCTATATTATTGTATGAGGAGGCTTTCTCATTTATAACACTAGCATAAATTCAGAACTTATTTTGTTTTAAAAATTCTATTTCATTGGACAAATTAACTACCTTGAACATTCTAATGTTGTTTATTGCTCCTTGACTTGTTTTTTTGACAAAATCATTAATCTGTACTTGATTATCTTTTTTGTAAACAATGGCATCAACATTAAAAGATTCGCAAGTTCTAATGATAGAACCGAAATTAAAAGGATCCTGTAAAGAATCTAAGATAACAACAAACATTCTTTCTTGTTTACTATTTTTAATAAATTCTTCTCATGTTTCATTATTTCTCTCAACAGTTTCTGATTCGATATATTGATGATTTAAATTTTTATCAAATGCTTTAAAATAGTTCTGATTAACAAAAATGTACTTAATTTTATTTTCTTTTAAAATATCAATAATCGCATTATCATTATGAACCAAACGAACAAGATTGATATTCTCAATGTTATTTAACAAAGCTTTTTTTCCATACAATTTCATTAATAAAATAATTATAATTAGACATAAAAATAAATTAGTATTTTAGGCTTTGTGTCTATAAATTGTTTTGGATTTTTGTTACAGTAATTAAGTTTTTCAAAAGCATAATAATTGTCATTGGCCCCACTCCTCCAGGAACTGGTGAAATATGAGCAATTTTATCACTAACATCATAAAAATCAACATCCCCACATAATTTATTATTTTCATCTCTATTGATCCCAACATCAATAATAATCTGATTTTTATGAATGTATTCTGAAGTAATGAATTTTGCTTTACCAATACACGGAACTAGAATATCGGCATTTTTACATATTTGTGATAAGTTCTTTGTTTGACTGTGACATATTGTAACAGTAGCATTTTCTAATAAAAAAAGGGCAGCAAGAGGTTTTCCAACAATATTACTCCTTCCAACAATCACAACATTTTTTCCACTCAATTCTATTTGTGAACGTTTTAACATTTCAATAATACCTGCAGGAGTGCAAGGCAAGATGCCATTAATACTTTTTTTAGCAGTTCATAATTTTCCGATATTTTGTAAACAGAAACAGTCAACATCCTTTATTGGATTTATTTTTTCAATAACAAAATCTTCATTAATATGTTTAGGAAGAGGTAATTGAACTAATATTCCATTAACTTTTTTATCATTATTTAATTCATTAATTTTTTTTAATAATTCTTCTTGATTAACTTCTGCTGGAAATTTTACAAGTTCTCCTTTTAAAGACAATTCTTCTACCAATCTTAATTTATTTCTTACATAAACGCTGCTTGCCTGATTATCTCCTACTTGAATAATAACGATTGAAGGATTAATGTTTTTATTTTGTAATTTTTTAACTTCTTCTTTTAATTCGTTTTTAATATCTTCGCTTATCTTTTTTCCATTAATAATAGACATATTATTTAGGTTGTTTTTTTGGGTTTGAACATAGAATATTAATACAAGCACTTAATAATAATAAACCAGATAATGTAGCACTAGTTGCGAAGTGTTTATCTATTCCAGTATTAATGTTTTTTAAGTCTGTTGATAAATATAAATAGATACACATATGGAATACAAGCATACAAAAAGGAAGGAAAAAGAATCGGTGTTTTGGGTTGTTATAAAAAATTAAAAATAGAAAGAAATAAATTAAAGGAATAGCTACTGCGTTTAATATTGTTAAAATAGAAGAAAAGATTTCTCAGCCACCGTTTCAATTTAGTTTTGGTTTATTATTGTTATCTTGAGAAATAAAATAAGAAATTAAAAAAGCAGAAACCGAAAAAACCAAGGCGATAAAAGCAGTAACTAACGCATTTAATCTAGCTGGAATTTTATCAGAAGATTTATCAGGTTTTAATGATATTTTTTTAACAACAGGGTATTCTTTCGACATACATTATAATTATATAATTTTATTACGCATCCATAGTTCAATTGGATAGAACGTTCGACTTCGGATCGAAAGGTTATGGGTTCGACTCCTATTGGGTGCGCCATAATTAATAAGGTTACTATATTACGACTCCTTTAAAAAATCAATAAATGTTATATAAAACGTACAATTTTAAAAAAATGTTATATAATTAATAATTTAAATGATATCAGCAATCTTTTAAAAGTTTTTCGACGAGATAAAAGTATTAATCAAGAAGAATTAGCTAACCTATTAAATATCCAAAGAACTAGACTTTCGTTAATTGAAAATGGAAAACTTAATCTAACATTTGATTATTTTTAGATCTCATTAATAGGATGGGATATGATTTAAAAGTTGATTTGTTATGAAAGAATTATTAGTTTATTTACACAAAAAATATTGTGGAAAAATATTGTTTGATAAAGAAAAAATAGTTTCCGAATACAATCTTTCCTATTTAATAGAAGAAAATTGTCACCGATTAAAATTCGTTTTAGAAAATAAAACCAAATCGTATTAATTCTTTATCAACTCATAAGGAATAATATAAACCCCATCAATAATTTCTGTAAAACTTCCAACTCCTACAATTACTGCCATAAACTTAGGAGGGATGTGATTTTTTTTTCATTTTTTCATAAAATCTTTTTAAATTTTCCACAGCTTCATATTTGTATGAATTACTTAGCTTTATTTCGACAGCAGCATATTCGTTTTGATTTATTTCTAAAATAGCATCAATTTCTAAATTAGAGTTATCACGATATTGTAACACTTTTCATCCACTTATTGTAGAAAATGTTTGCAAATCTCGAATAATCATATTTTCGAACATGAATCCATAAAATCTTAAATCGTTAATGAATTTGGTTTTTAGAATTTGACCTCATAATTCGCCATTTTTTAAGTAATGAATCTGAGCAAAATTTTTCAACAGGTTTAGAGGATTCCTGAAAAGCGAAAATAATTCAAGTTAAAAAACAAATCTTTTATTAACCGTGCGGAACTAAAGAATTGGTAATATTAACAACATCTAGAGGATAAAAAGAAAATAAATGAAATTTTTCGCCAGGAACAATAACCGAACTGAGATCGATAGAAAGAAATTCAATATTGTAAACTATGGAACCGTTAAAAAATGTTTTAAGATAACCAAGTTTTGGTGATTGTATTTCAAAAGTAATATATAAGTTCCTATTTTCAGTTTTTTGAAATGAAACACGAGCGCTCACAGTTTGAAATTCAGAATTAATTTTTGTATAAACAGAAACTGAAGCGTCGGAAGAAGAATGTTTAGTTAAATTGATAATGGAAGAAGGTTCATAAGTATAAACATAAGCAAATGGAATGAAATACATATTTATGATATTTTGTATATTGAGGTTATTAAAGATATTGGAATAATAAAGTTCCGGATTATCTTTTACATCTCATACATCATCAGTCGGGTTTAAACGATTTACATTTTTTGTAAGATAATCTGTTACTTCGTCAGAATTGCGAAAAGTAAAGTTTGTATCATTATTTTTACAACTTACAACAAAAAAAGGTGTAAGCGATAAAGGGAGAGCGAACAAAAGCCGTAATTTATACATTTATACGAATATTATAAAAAAATAAATATTTATTATTTGTCATTCTCCTGACTTTCGCACTTGTTGATGCTAAAAAACATGAATTTGTTAAAATTTAAAAACTCAAAAATCAACATTTTTCTTTCAAAATAAAAACCTTTATCGTGAAATAATAATTATTTCAAATATTTTCTTATAATTAATATATAGTGAATAAAGACGAAAATAAAGCAGCAATTAACCAAGAAAAAACTACTAGAGAAATTAAAAGTAAATCTGTTCTTGTAGTAAAAATATTAGCTATTATTACTTTCATTCTTGTTTTATTAATGGTTGTTTTTGTAGCTTGTGGAAGTCTTAGTATACTCCTTAAAAATGAAAAAATTGATTTACTAGAATTAATCTTTTCTAAAGTTCCAAAATTACAACAATATGAAAGCATAATTTATATTTCTTTTTGTGGACTTATTCTTGTTTGTATTAGCTTCTTATTTGTTTTTGCACTAGTTTTAAAATCATACAAAAAAGTGGCTGACGATGTTGCTGATTTATTAGTTTCTAAAGGTATCGTTAAAAATGGTCAAAGCGGTGGAGAAAAAGTCGTATATAAAGATAAAATTATTTATAAAGAACATCCTAAAAAAGCTAAACAAATTCAATTCACATCATTAAAAGTTAAAGATGAAATTAGTAAATTCTTCGCTTATGAAAAAATCTTTGTTTCCAAACTAGACTCATTCAGAGTAAGAAAAGAAATTGAGAGAATGTTTCATTTAGGTAAAACAAAATCTGTTAATAATATCAATGAAGTTTCTCAAATCGTTGTTGATACTCCTGTTATGAAAAAGAATGATATTATTAACAAAATCTTTGACCTTACAAGCAAATACCCACTCTATCAAAAAACTCATGTTAAAGTAGTTGCTGTGCCTAAAAAAGAACAAGGTTCTACTAGTGTTGAATACTTAATTGAATTACTTGAACCAAAAACTAAAAAACCTGTTTCACAAATCCCTGCTGTATAATGCAATATTACAACGAAAAAGAAAAAGTTTGTCCTCAACTTATTACTATTTTCTGATTAAACTTAATTGAAGTTATTATGTTTATTGCTCTTATTATTTCATTGTTCTATATTAACAAAACAGAAGGATGAGAATGATTCATCACTACAAGTTTTACAAGTTTTGTTTTATTGTATTTTTTCTCGATGATTATTTCTTTACTCATTAAAAAACAATTGTATGTTCTTCCTTCTGAGGATTATGTAAAAAAATTTAAGCTATTCTCGCTAATTCCTATAGCCAACTTTTATCTTTGCTGAATCATATTTATTTTCGTAAAACAGTTTAAAAAAGATGTTAAAGAAATTGAACAAAAAGCAGCTTAGTTTTCGTAATTAACTTTGCATATTTTCCCTTCTTTTATTGTGTTTAAAAAGAATTGCATGCTCCTTTTAATATCAACCCCTCCTTGCTTTAAAATGAAACCATATTTATTTGCCACTTGAATAAAAAAATCATCTTTAGATAAATTTGAGATATCTTTTAAAGAAAAAAAACTTTCCATTTGTTTAGGATAATTATTTTTGTAAAAGTTAAAAGCTCATTCACTAACTTCATCCAAAGGAATAATATCGGAACGAATAATATTTAATAAACAAAGAATAAAACCAACTTTTTCTTCATTAATTTTTTTCATCATTACTCCAGGGGTGTCATAAACAAAAAAGTTCTCGTTCACTTTTATTAATTGACAACTTCTTGTAACTCCTGGTTTATTTTGCACTTCTAATTTTTTATTTTTTGCTAATAAATTAATTAACGAGGTTTTTCCCACATTAGGTAATCCTACAACCATAATATAAAATATTGGTTTAAATAATCCTTTTTCTTTTAACTTATTAATTTTTTGTTCAAACATTTTATACAATTTTTTAATAATTACTTCTCTAAAACTTTTATCATTAACACTTCCAATAAGAACAGAATCGTTTCCTTTTTTTGTCGCTAAATCAGATTTTGTTGCAATAGTCAAAACCGGTTTATTTAATATTGTAGTTAATTCGTTATTTTTGCTTGATTCTATGGCTCTTGCATCTACAACTTCAATGATTAAATCTAAAGGTTTGATTTCTCTTATCTTCTTTGTGGCTTTATTCATGTGCCCCGGAAACCAATTAATCATATAATGTATTTATATTAAAAAGTGAATAAAAAGATATTTGGGTTAGCAATTGTATGCGGGGGTGTTATGTTGACATGTTTCACTTGTTCATTAACTTATTTCGTTACTAAAAAAACCAAAATTTACGATGCTTTTCATGCTGCAAAAAATACTCCTATTATTGCTCACCGCGGATACGCTTCTCAATATATGGCGAATACAACAGAAGCTTTTTTAGCAGCAGCGACAAGCAAATTATTTAACGGAATTGAAACTGATATTTGATTTACAAAACCCGACGACACACAAGCTAATGACACTGTCTTTGTTTTTGGAGAAAAATATGAATTTCAACACGGAGTTCCTGTTATCTCTCACGATCCGGCTCCCTTTGTTAATGAAAAAAGAAAGATTACTGAAATGACTTGAAAAGAAATTGAATTTAAAGAATTAGATGCAGATAACAAAAGTGTTCCTTTTAAAAATAAATATCGCCATAGTTTTGAATGAAATACTACCGCCCCTAGCAAAATAAGTTGAAGTCCTGAATTGTATAATCGAGAAACTACAACAGATGGAACTTCTTCCCGTACACACCAAGCTTATGTGATTCCCACTTTTGCTGACTATATTACTATCTGTTGATTTCACGATATGTATCCTTTTATTGAAATCAAACAAAACTCTCTTGATTTAAAAGATAAAGATAATGGATTTGAAGAAAATGGTATTGTTTTATTATCAAATGATCAATTACAAGATTTGCCGAAATTAATTAGTGAATTCCCAATTCAATCATTAGACTCGAAAACTCCGTCCACTTTCTTATCTAGATGCAATTTTATTTCCTTTAGACACCAATATTTAGATGCGATAAAGAATTATGTTTCAACCATTCAATCACAAGAAGATAAACCTTATTATCAAATCCTAGTTTCTCCTCTAGATTCAATAAGTAAATGTTACAAATTAATCGATGAAGGATATAGTTTATCTTTAATGCAAGCGATGATTGATGAAAAAATAATTTCTTATTCTCATGCTCGACACTTAATGATTTGCGGATGAACTTTCGATGTTATTGATAACGCCTTAACTTGGTCCTTATATGATGTAATGGGACTTGATGCGATTACAACCGATGCTGAACTTTATTTAATATCATAATGGCACAAATTCTAAACATTTCTAAAAAGACTTTCTATAACATCATTATTCTTGAAATTATTGAATCATTTATTACTTTGTTACTGGGGATTAGTTTATTCGTATTCTTTATAACTTGTATTCTAGGAGTGGTAGTTTTAACTTTAAAATGATTACTTTACACCTTTAACCTTATCGTAATGGTTTTCTCTTTATTTGTAATCTCGATTATTTACATGTATCGGTTTGATAATAAATATTTAAAATTAACCAAAACATTTTGCATTATCTCTTTTATTCTTGTTTCTATTGGAATAGTTACTTCTTTCTTTGATTTTTTAACTATTTTCAATTTCGTTATTGTTTATTTCTCCTTCCTAATGATTTATGTTGACACCTTATTCTCTATCATCACTTACTTTTTTATCGGAATTTGTTTAATTATCAATATCGTCCAAACTATTAGAACTAGAGTTTTTGATTTAAGAAATAATGAGACAAAAGTCCAAACTAATTAGATCAATCGTTTCCACCATTGTCATCGTTAAAATCTAATCCAGCAAAAATAGCATACTCGTTTCCATATTGCATAAATAAATCTCCTAACTGATCGAAATCTACATCTTCATCTTGATTTAGAAAACCTTGATGGTATAAAAAGTCTTGAAAGTCCGCGGGATTTAATCTAATTCCGGCTTCTTGTTTTCATATTCAGTAAAGTTGTTGAGGTGTCGCTTTTATCATTTGGTTTTATTATATATGGTGCTTCGAAAGGGACTTGAACCCACATGGTATTACTACCGGTAGATTTTGAGTCTACTGCGTCTACCATTCCGCCACCGAAGCATCAAAATAATTATAACCTATCTTTAAAATTAATGGCGAAAAAACTTAATATTTTTTATATTAATCTGTTATTATTTGGGGTTAATTTCGTTTTTATTTAAAATATAATTATATCATGTTAAGTAAAATAAAACCTTTAGTTTTAACATCATTAATTTTAATCCCAACTCCAATCCTTTTTTCTGTTTCTTGTAATAATGATTCTCGTAATCCTAATTCCTACTGATTAAGTCAATATCGCCAAAATGATGATCTTAATGGAATGAGAATCGTATTTAATCCCGACATCTTTTCTTCTGAACAACCTGAAAATTTCTGGCTTGATTTTCTTCCAGAAAACACAGGTTATTTTTTAGGCCCTGCTAATATTGAATTTGATACAGATCTGGATTCAATAACTTATAAAGAACCAAAAAATTTACGTAACTATGAAGGGTTATGAATGTATAAAGGACTTTTGAATATTAACAAAAACAAAAAGCTTAATATGTTTGATACTGAAGATTGCACAAACACTATTCTTCTTTTACATTCTACTTCTCCTGAATACGATAAACATTCAATTAAAATTAACCAAAATAATTTTTCAGAATCTCCTATTATTCCTTGAGGGTTCGATCCTAAAACCAAATTTACAAATCCAATGATGGGAAAAACGAAATTATATCATGTTAACAAAGATTTTGAATTTTCTGATTGTACTAGTGAAGAATTAAAACAAATAGGGAACTTATTCTATTTCAATCGTGATTTTGAACGTGATTTATTTTCTAACGAAGCAAATCCGGAAAGTAAAAAAATGTTCCCTGCTAATATCGACCCTGATAATCTTGAAATACAATTTGCTTTCAACCTAACCAATACAACAATATCAAGTTGATTAAATCAAAATCCTAATTATGAAGGTGATTATTTTTTTTCAGGAAACAGAACCACAAACAGAATCCGTTCAAACATAGAATTCGATCGTGATAATGATAATTCAAAATATAGAAGCTTTTATTTAGGAGATAATCCAAATACTCTTTACTTTAATTTCACCGATAACGTAAGCCACTTCCTCTATCCTCAAAGCTATTCATCTAATTTCGTTTTAACTTATTGCGCCCCTGAAATTCCCGAGTATAAAACAGTTAACAAAATGAAAATTTCTGATTTTGTAGATGGAGTTGAAGTTGGTGTTGATAATAAACATGTGATGCTAGTGCCTTTAATTTTTGATAATAATTTAACAATCCCAGCTGATGCTTTAAATTTTGACCCATTGAATTCTGCTGTTTCTGAACCTTTATATCTTTATACAAAATACCGATTTTGCAACAATGTTCCTTCTTATGTAAAGATGGATTCTTCTACCGGAGTTATTGAATGCGACAAATCCCAACTTCCTTCAACCTTTGAATCATTTGATGCCATTATTGAGGTTTCAATCGATCAAGATAAAGCACCAAAAAGATTATTAGGTTTACCTCCTTTGAGATACACAATTCACTTTTATAATGATACTGATTTTCCTGGCATTGATGTTATAAATTACCAATTTGTTTATAAAACTAATGTTCTAGCTAATGATTTTTATAAAAGTTTTGATGCTATCACTTTTAAAAGAAGTGACGGAGGAGTTGTTTCTGAATTAATTTTACCGAATAAAATTCTAGAAATAAGAAATAACATAGTTAATGAAATAACCGATTCTTTTCCTACAATTTCTATTAATGGAAGTGACGATTTACCAAGTAGTGATAATTGAGGGATTAGTTATAACAACGGAGTTTTCAGTTGTACTAACACTTCAGAACTTCCTGCTGACGGTCGTAAGGATCACTATATTGAATTAAATCTTCCTGAAAATAAAATGTTAAAAATCCCCGTTTATCAAGTGCCTAATTCTTTCCCTACTGACACAGCTGCAGCATATTCAATATATTTCTGTGATAAAGATTGTAAAGTTGAAAAAATCATCAGTTCTCAAACAATCAAATTTGTTCCTAATGATAAACAACACGACTTTAATTTTATTTATTGAAATAATTTTCCATTACATAAACGATTACTCTCTTACCTAGATAAATTTAATCCCGATGATTACTTTTTTTGAAACTTCTTAACCTCATCAATTTTTTCAAAGATTAAGTTTTAGGTATGAGTATTAAAAAAGAAAAAAACGACTGATTGATTAAGTTTGGGAATGGTATTGATAAAATACTTGAAGAAATATTGGATAAAAAATTTATTGAATCTTTAAGTTATGGATACGATTCGAATGATGTTGATGCTTTCTTCGATAAAGTTTGTGAATATATCAAAGTTGTTTTACATCATTGCCAAAAAAAGGTTGAGGAAAACGAATTATTAGAATCCCAATTAAATAAAGCTTTGGAAGAAAAAAATGCAATTGAAAAAGAAAAAGAAGATTTAATAATCGAAAACCGAAATTTAAAAGATCAAGGATATGGTTCTATAAACGCTAAAAATCAAGAAAAATATTTAAACAAAAAACTTGAAGAAAGAATGAATAGTCAACAAGAACTTATTAATCAACTTAGTGTAACCAATAAAAACTTAACAGAAGCAATTGAAAAACTAACAAAAAATATTAATGATAAAAAATAAAATAATCCAAATCAATAATGGCAAAATAAAAGGCATTAAAGAAGGTAAAAATTTAAAGTTCTTTTCTATTCCTTATGCAACTTGTAATCGCTTTTCTCTTCCTTTATCGTTGAAACCTTGAAAAACTACCCTAGATTGCACGAAATACCGTAATGATGCATTCCAACACTCAGATAACAATATTAATCAAAGCGAGGACTGTTTAAACCTATCTATATGAACGAGCGAAAATAAAGAAAAGAAAAAACTTCCTGTCTTTGTATGAATCCATGGAGGAGGATTTGCGATTAAAGGACCAAACCAAGAAATATGCAATGGTGAATATTTAATGAGAAAAGATATCGTTGTTGTTTGTATTAATTATCGTCTTAACGCATTTGGTTTTTACGCGAACGAACAAACACAAAGTCAAGCATTAAATGATAAAGAACAAAAACTTTATTGGAAAGATAAAACTAAAAAAACTGTTACTACTACGCCTAATAACAATCCTATATATACAAATGGGAACTGAGGACTTTGCGATCAAGTAAAAGCTTTGCAATGAATCAAACAAAATATCCGTCACTTTAACGGTGATCCTTCTAATATCACTGTCGGAGGAGAGAGCGCTGGCAGTTTTAGTGTCTCTAACCTATTATTCTCCCCTGTCGCCTTTCCAATTAACCAATCAGACAAAAAACCTTTATTCCAAAAAGCAATTATGGAAAGTGGTTGTTTATGAAATTGTCCCTCAAATGAACAAAAAATTAGTATTTGCAAAAAGATTGATGAAAAGATAAATAAAAAAGACCCTACCCCAGAAGATTATGTTAATGCCACTGTTTTTTGTTGAGATATGATAAAAAAAGAGCAATATGATTTTAAAAAATATTCTCCGCTTGGGCCTTCTGCTGATGAATGAATGGTAGTTGATAATTGAAAAGAACGAATAAAAAATAACACCTTTAATCCTGTCCCTTTACTTTTAGGATGAAACGAAAATGAAGGATTGCTATTCTCCTCCTGCGATAGCACCAAAGATATGAAAGAAACAAATGATATAGGTTCTTATCAACATTTCATTAATGAAAGATTATTCCAATTTAAAAATAAAGATGAATATTCAAATATGAAAAAAATAATGAATAAAGAAAAATTAACAGACTTACTTTATGATAAAAAAGCTAATCTATTACAATGCCAAAAAATCATCACTCTTTATTTTTCGACCCCGATGGTTTTTTTATCACAATTGTTCTCTTCTAAAAAGATACCTGTTTATCTTTACAATTTCTGTTACAAATCTTCCTATCCTATTAAAGCACCAAAAACATCGACCCATACAAGTGAATTACCTTTTGTTTTCAATACCATCAAATTTGATAGTAAAGAAGATTCAATGATGCAAAAAAAGATTGAAAATAACTGACTTAGTTTCATTAAAAAAGGAAAAGTAAGCGATAAGAGGTGGAAGCCATTTACATTATCAAATAAAAAAGCGATACATTTTTGTAATAAACAAGAAGGTTATGTCTCTTTTAAACCATATCTTAATTTTTCTTACATTAATATGCTTATCGATAATTTCTTTAACAAATAGAAAATCTTCGGACACAAACAATAACTATCTCATAAAAGTTTAATATTTCGTTTTATTCTCCACTGCATATTTTAAAGTAAACTGATCGGCATAATCAATGGAAGAATTTACAGGAAGTCCACAAGCGATTCGGAAAAAGTTTGCATGATATTTTATTCTATCATTAATATATTTTCTTACAACACTTGCGGTATGTTCTCCGTTAAGCGTTCAGTTTGTCGCCATAATAATTTCATTGGGTTTGTATAAAGAAATTAAATCTAAAAGTTTATGCAACACATCTTCTTCAAATCCGGCATTCTTTTTTGCATCCAATTCTTTATTTAAAACAAAATATAAACCTTTAAAAGATTCGGTACTTTCTATCTTCTCCAAATCATCATTAGAAGTCACAATACATAGTTTTGAAAAATCTCTTGTGTAATCGCAACAAATATCACATTTATTTTTTTCAGTTAAACAATTACATTGAGAACAAAAATGAAGTTTATTTTTTGAGTTTTTTAAAGCTAGGAAAAATTTATCAATATATGCTTCGTCTTTATTAATTAAATAAAGAGCTATGTTCTTTGCTTGTTTTTTTGTAATTTGCGGTAATGAAGAGAATAAATCTATCAAATTATCTAAACTTGCTAGCTGTTTCATTTTCCACATAAATTATAAAAAATTGCTGTTTTTATAATATTAGTATCATGAAAACCGTTTATATTACAGGATTAAATGGTTCGAGCGGAAAAATTCATATCGGGCATTATCTTGGCTTTTTAAAACCTTTTGTGGAAATGCAAAATTCAAATAAAAACGATTCTTTAATAGGTTTTGTCGCTGATTTGCATGGATTAACCGATCCTTTCAATTCAATAAAGGGAAACAGTAAAAACCTGCTTCTTTCTTTAATTGCTTCTGGTTTAGATGCTAAAAAAACTCTTATCTTTAACCAATCTGATGTTCCTTCCCATACTGAATTAATGTGAGTATTAACTTGTCAAACATCAATTGGTGTTTTAGAAAGAATGACTCAATATAAGGATAAGTCAAAAAAATTCGCTATGGCTAACGGAACCTCTACCATCCCTTGTGGTATATTTCTTTATCCAACACTTATGGCTAGTGATATTCTTCTTTATGACGCAAAATATGTTATTGTTGGACAAGATCAAACTCAACATGTGGAATTAACAAGAGATATAGCGGAAAAGTTTAATAAGAAATACGGAGAAACATTTGTCTTACCTGAAGCTGTTATTACCAAAGGAGAAGAAAAGAAAATCTATTCTTTAAATAATCCCGGTGTTAAGAAAATGAGTAAGAGTGAACCAGAGGGGTGTTTATGAATGTTAGATTCCGATGAAGATATAGAAAAGAAGATTAAAAAAGCTTTAACTGACAATTTAAATAAAGTTCATTTCGACCCCATAAATCAACCTGGCATATCTAATTTAATGACGATCTATAAAGCGATTTCCCAAAAAAGTTACGAAGAGATCGAAAAGAAATATGAATCTTCTCCTAACTATTCTTTTTTTAAAAAAGACCTAATTGTTCTTATCCAAAATCTTTGCAAATCTTATAAAGAAAAATATTTAATATGAAGTAAAAAAACAAAAGAGATTAAAAAAATATTATCCGACAATGCCGCAAAAGCAAGCAAAACCGCTAGTAAAAAAGTAGATCTAGTTTATAAAAAAATTGGTATTCGTTAAGAAGATTGTTTTTTGTTTTTCTTGTTCTTCTTTTTTTCTTTCCTCTTTCTCTCTTTTTCTTCGATCTTTTTAGTAAGTTTTTCGTTCTTTTCAATCTTTTTTTGTTCAATAGAACGTAAAGGAGCTATTCATTCCATTTCTTTTGTAAAATCTAAACTTCTAGTAATAACGATTTTTTGTTTAACTTCTTTTTTACTGACTGGAATTTTCACAACTTCACATTCAAAAGCTTCTGGCGGGTTTACAATGTTAGTTTTGATGTTTCTTGTCTGAAAACAAACAACATATAAATCTCTTTTCGAATTGTAATCTTCTTTCTTTTTTCCATTTAATAATCTTCTAATATCAATCTCAGCTCTTTTATTTGAACGACAAAAAGGTGATAGATGAGGCGAAACATAATCGATATCGGTTCTTTTAGCAACATATTGATTTATTATTTCTCCTCCTGCAGAATTAATATTACTTTTTCCAAACTCTTTTATTGTTCTTCAAACTTCATCTTTTTCTTTTCTAATGCTTGCTTTTTTGTTTGCCTCTTTTGATTTCTTTTTTTTTTGATAAATGAAAAATGCAATCACTCCAACTATAAGAAGAAAAGGGATTACTGCGGAAGGTATAGTTGTAGAACTTGCTGGAGTACCAGCTGCGAGCAAGGTATTATAAAAAATATTGTACATATTTCGATTAAGATTATACTACAAATATTATAAATATTTAACTAGTAGCGGCATTGCTTGTTGTAATAAAGAATTCGCTTAAAGCGAAAAATGCATTTAATCCAACTCCAAATACAAGTCCAACAATAATAATAGTTATGATAGAACCTTTTACAGTAATCATAGCGTCAGCTCTCTCTTTTTCATCAGCAGAATTTTTTTCTTGTAATGCATGTAATAATCTGAAAATTTGTTGAATAATAACGAAAACAACGACTAGATTAATAACTGCAAGTAAAATAGCATACACAGCGTTAGCGGCGGCTTTTCCTATATATGACTCAAGTAAACCTATTATACCTTTAAATTCTTGTGCTAATTCTGTATGAAAGTAGTTTGTTAAGCTAGTCATTATGTAAATATTATATAGTTTTTACTTTTTTTTATTTTTAATATTATTAAAGATTAGATTTTTTTTGATTTTTTGTTCAATGAATTTGTGTTTTATCTTCTGTTTTATCTTAAAAATCTCGTTCTTAATTTTCTTTTTATAACCAGGTTTAACCCTCTTATTTTTGTTAATAATTGTTTTTATTGCATTATTAGTTTTTTGATCGAACATTAGTTTTTTTTTCATTCTTAATTCTAATGGTTTTTCAATCATTGAATCGCCTTTTAATAAATAATAATGGAAATCGATATTTTTCTTAGTTAAACGAATTATAACATTATCAATTCCTTTTCGATAAATAACAAAAGATGAACCACTATCCTTATATCTTCCGACTCTTCCTATTCGGTGCATAAATCATTTATCATCCTCAGGTAATCCATAAGAAATAACAACATCCGCTCCCACAATATCGATTCCCCTACTTCCTAAATCCGTAGATACTAAATATTGATATTGATTAGTATTAATTTCATTAAAAACTTTTTTTCTTTGTCTTGTTGATAAGTCCTTATGTAATATTCCAATCTTTTTTTCAGGAAATAAGGAAGTTAGATGCTGGAAAATCTCGATAGTTTCTTTTTTAGTATTACAAAACACAATACAGAAATAAGGATTAATTTGTTTCACAAGAAGGTTCAATGTTTTCATTGAATCAGTATTCTCACTAGTATAAACGATATTATTAGAAACATTTTGATTGGCTCAAATAGATTTAGAAGTAGACACAACCCTAGTATTTTGCAAATATTTGCTTAATTGATTTGCGAAAGATTCATGTGTGGTTGCACTACATGCTATTTTTTGTAACGATTCGCTATTAATTAAACCGAATATTTTATTGATGTGAGGAATGAAACCTGAGTCAGTTAACATATCGGCTTCATCAATAATAATTGTTTTAATATCTCGATTAATTATTTTTTGTTCAAGAAGTTCTAAAATCCGAATTGTGGTTCCGATAATAATATGTGGTGCTTTATGCTGTATCGACACTTTTTGCTTTTCGATATCATTGTTCCCGATTAATAAAGTTATTCTAATACTAGGTTCGTTATTAATAAATTCCAAATATTTCGAATATACTTGTCTCGCCAATTCTTTTGTTGGAAGTAATATTATGGTTTGTGTTTTTCTTAATGAAGGTTCAATATCATTTAATGTTGGAATTAAGTAACAAAGAGTTTTTCCACTTCCTGTCTGGCTTGTAATAATTAAACTTTTATGATGAAGAATAGTAGGAATTGTTTCTTCTTGAATCTTTGTCAGTTCTTTAAACTTTAAATCAGATAGTGTTTTTAATATAAACGGTTTAAGCTTTAATTCATTAAACAACATGCTACCAAAATTATAAATATAATTTAATTACTACAAAGAGTTTTGAATGACGTCAAATCCTGGTTTGTTCATCAATAGCGGTTTTTGTTTTTTTACTAACTTACCTATTTTTTTATCTTTACATACGTGTGGCTAAATCTAAAAATAAGGATACTAATGCTTCTTTATCTAAATTCAGTTTCTATTTCCTTCTTTTTTATTGAATTGCTTTCGTCATTGAAGAAGTAGTAAAAGAAAGTGTTTATGCTTTTTATTATCACGACCATGATGTTTGAGTGTATGCTATTTTTCATATCTGTTCCGTAACTCTTATTTCTATTCCTTTAACTATTTTCACTAAAAAATCTAAGTTTCATTCAGTTTTCTACAACTTCAATATTTACATCCTTTTTATTACTTCTTTAACTTTTATTCTTGGTTTAGATACTCCTTCTCTTTTTACATCCGATCCACATCCTATTTATTGATGACATTCTTATTTCTGACATATATCACAAGTTATTTTGCTTGCTCATTTTTTTGTTATTAGAAAACCGATGTATCGAGAGAAAAATAATCTTCTTTACACAAGTTTATTAGTCTTGGCGATGAATTTGATAATTTTCTATTATTCGCAACTTTTCTTCGCTGCTGGATTTGATGGCCCGGTATATGTTTTGTACAATCGTAATCCGGAACCGTTCTATAGTTTGGCGGGAAAAGATCAATATTTAACTAACTTCTATTTATTAATATTTGTTGCAATCTTATGTGAACTCGGATATATAGCTTATTACTATGCTGATAAAGGATTTGCTAAACTAAAATTAGCGAGTGTGTAGAATAAGATTATTTCTTAAGTTCAATTAATCTTTCACTGCATTTTTTAATTAGTTTATTTTTCTTGATATCAACATGTTTTCCTTCTTTCATTACAATTTTCCCGTTTATTATCACATATTCAATATCCCCACTTTGACTATTGAAAATAATATCACTAATCGCATCATTAACAGGAAACATTTGAATATTATTAAAATCCATAATAAAAATATTTGCCTTCTTCCCAACACTAACACTTCCATAATCATTTTCGATACACAAAGCCTTCGCTGCATTAATTGTGCCCATTTTTAAAACATCATAAGATTTCATTATTGTCGGATCTTTTTTCGCCCCTTTTTGTAATAAAGATGCGAACGATGCTGATTTTAGTATTGATAGATTACTTCCTGAACCTTGTCCATCTGTTCCTAAGCAAACATTAATTCCATTCTTAACCATTTCTTCAATTTTAGCAATACCACACCCTAATCTTAAATTGGAGATTGGATTATGAACAACGGAACAGTCCAATGTTTTAAGATTTGTGATATCTTTCGCGCTTAATTCAACACAATGAGCAAGAATTAGTTTGAAATCTTTAAAATATTTGATAAGGATATCGGTTGGGTTTTTTACTTGATATCTTTCTTTGATTGTTTCAACTTCTTTCTTGTTTTCACAAAAATGAACATGAACAAGTTTAATATCTAACTCTTTGGCTAATTCTATGCATTTTTTAATATATTCTTCGGAACATGTATAAAAACCATGAAGCGACAAACTGAACTTATTATTGGGATGTTCTATCACTAGCTTTTTAAAGTTAACTAATCTCTCATTTCCTTTTTCTTCTCCATCAATATCCATTAAAGTACAAGTCGTAATTCCATCTACCCCTATTTTATTCATCGCTTTAATAATAATGTCATCTTTAAAATACATGTCATTGATGAAACAAACTCCATCATGTAAGCATTCAAGAAGGCTTAGTTTGGTAAAATTGTAAATATCTTCGTCGTTCATCTTGTTTTCGATAGGTCAAATAGCTTTTTCTAACCAATCTTGCAAAGCGTATCCATCAACAATTTCTCTAAATAAACTCATTGGAATATGTGTGTGGCAATTAATAAGCCCTGGCAAAACATATTTATTTAAACAATCAATAACCTTTACTTTTTCTTTTTTAATCTTGATATCTTTTCCAATTTGAACAATTCTATCTTCATCTATTAAAACATCAATCCCATACTCAATCTGATTTAAAGATTCGTCCAAAGAAACCAAATTACATTTTTTTAAAAGTATCACACTAAAATTATAATTTGAATATGCTAAAAAAGAAGCGGGTTGTTCTTGGAATAAGTGGGGGGGTAGACTCATCTGTGTGCGCTTATTTATTACAAAAACAAGGTTATGAAGTAATCGGAGTTTTTATGCAAAATTGGGATAATTACGTAAACAATGATTTTTTTGGACACACAAAGAATGAAGATAAGCAATGTAATGTTTACAAAGATTTTTCCGATGTTGAAAAAGTTAGTAAAATATTAAATTTCAAAGTTTATAAAGTTGATTTTATTAAAGAATATTGGGATAATGTTTTTCAATACACTATAGAAGAATATAAGAAAGGTGAAACTCCCAATCCTGATGTTTTATGTAACAAATATATTAAGTTCGGTTCGTTTTTAAAATACGCAAAAGAAAAATTCAATTGTGACTTAATTGCAATGGGACATTATGCAGGATCGAAAATTATTAATAAAAAAAAATATCTTACTCTAGCGAAGGATAGTGAAAAAGACCAAACATATTTCCTTTGTTGAATAAATCAACAACAATTAGATAAGTGTCTTTTCCCTCTTGAAAAATATACAAAAAAAGAAGTTAGAGAAATAGCAGCACAAATAGGACTTCCGAACCATGATAAAACCGAATCAACAGGAATTTGTTTTATAGGAGAAAGAAAATTTACTTCCTTTTTACAAAACTACATAAAACCGAAGGAAGGTGATGTTATTGATATTGTGACGAAAAAAAAGGTTGGAACTCATATTGGGATTATGTACTATACTATCGGGCAAAATAAACAATTACATTTAGGAGGATTATTGCAAAAATATTACGTTTGTTTAAAAGATAAGAAAAAAAATATTATTTATGTTGTAAGCGAAGAGGAAAAGGAAAAATTTCTTTCATCAGAAAAATGTGTTGTTAAAGACTTCAATTGAATTAATGAAGAGGCGCCAAAAGAAAAAGAAGTTTTAATTCGTTTCCGTCATCGTCAAACACTAATTAAAGGGACTTTTGAGATTAAAAAAGATAACATAATTCTTCAATATGAAAAAACATTATCTGTAACAAATGGTCAGTTTGCAGTTTTATATCAAAATGGGATTTGTTTGGGCGGTGGAATTGTTAAAAAAGTGATTCTTTGTAATAAATAATTTTCTTCGTCTTTTTTTGCCATATAATACCATCGTAAAATATGAGAAGACAACAAAAAACTTTGCAAGAAAAAATAATCAATGTAAACATAAAAGATGAAGCTAGAAAAATCATGATGCAAAATGATGGAGTTAGTTTTTTAACATATGGAGTTGTCTCGATAATTCAAAACTTTACTCGCTCAGTTTCCACTCTTCTTCGTTTTTTAAAAGTGCACCACGAATGCTATGATAAAAAGCTTTCTCTTACTTGATGTGACACTATTATTTCACAAAAAGAATTTAATGAGAGTTTACAAACGATTAATGATATTTTATGCCTCATTCGTTGTTACACAGATTACATTATTACAACGATTGATGAAGATGTTTGCCAAATTTATATTCCTTTAAGAAAAAAGATATTTGCTTATAACAACAAACACTATTCTATTTCTGAAATTAAAATCCTGGCCGAGTATGCTTTAAAGTTCGAAATATTAAAAGCTTCAGTAAATCTTCATATGCCTGCTTTAATCAAAAATGTTTCTTTAACAAATATCAATGTTCAATGCCGAAAAATAATATTGGACATCATAAGAAACAGCAAAAGGATTTCAGAATTTAATTGAGATATTTTTGAAAAGAAAGAAAAAGAAGAATTAAAAAGAATCTGCGATAAAAGAGCTAATGAATACATTAACCAAATAAGAGATGAAATGGAAGAAAAATACGATTAAGATTTTATTTGTCACATTAGTGTTAAATCTATCGAAAAATTATTAAAAAAATAAAATCAAATAACTTCAAAATTCAAACGACGAAAAAACCAATTCCCCAATTTTACATATTTTTTGCGAAAAAGAATATTTAAAAAGACATTATTGAAATTAAAAAAATATCAACAGTTCAAGATAAACACTTCTCTAATATCGGAATTTTAAAACCTTTACAAAATAAAATAGGTCCAATGACTTTGATTTGGTGCGCAAAAGAGTTTTCTGTATTTAAAAAAGATATGTATGTTTTTCCAATTAATTGGTTGCAATAAAACCTTTCATTTAAAATATACAGTTCCAGTTTTCAGCACCTAATCAAAAATGTGGATTCTCTGATTTAGTGTTATTTTATAATAAAAATAGTTAATGAGTCAAAAAAATAGCAAAAAAATAATTCTTAATAATTTCATCATTATCGACCCAATGAGTATTATTAAAGCTGTTCTTTGATTTATCTTCTTTTTTGGTTCTTTTGTTTGTTTTATTCTTATTCTTCATGACAAATCTTACATTACTAACCTTACTCACGATTATAGAATTATAGGAATTGATGCAAATCCAACATCTGCTTTCACAATACCTTATAAGAACCTTGAAATATCAGAGAATGGTATAAATTTCACTCCTATTAGTACTTTAATAGACACTAACGGTTTGTTTATTGATCCTTCTATTCCCTATCGCTATATTAAATTTGCCAACATTGACCAAATCAGAAAAGCTATTGGTGATGGTTGTATAACCGGAGCCGCTAATCTTAGTTTATCCTACAACCAAATGACTTCATGATTAGTAGGAGGAGGAGAAGGAGATTGAAGTTGAACAAAAAACTCTTTATGAATCGGAATGTCTCTTCTTTGATTCTTACCTGGAAGTAGAACGATCCCAAGTACCACATTGCCTATTGATGGATGAAATGGATATTGAAACAACATTTCTCTCACTTTCTCTTACTCCGCTATAACCACATTAATTTCCTTTGTTGCTTTAATTATGCTTGTTATTAATGGAATCAATGTTTATTTAATGAAAAATAAGAATAAAAAGTATGGTATCAATCCTTATCCTGCTAAAACTTACAAATTTTCAATGTTCTATTTCAACACTATTACAGCCTTTGTTACTAATCTAGCGCTAGTTTTTGCATTCTTCAATTTCATCACAACGATGCTTGCGGTTATTTATTGATTATTTATGTGAGTAATGCATACCCTAGTTTTCAAAAATATTGCCAAAAAAGTGAAAAACTTTAATATCGATTTAGACGACTTTGAGGTTAACAGAAGTGATTTATACTATTTAATCTTTGTGATGATATTCCAAAATACATACACATGATTTAAAGGATTTTTCTTAAACTATAACGGTGTAAACCTTGATTTAATTATGTCTATCATTCTTCCTATCGGTACTGTAACTGTTATTGTCGGATTGTTTATAAAGAACCTATTATCTTCTAAAGTTACTGGAGTTGTTAAAAAAATCAAGCAAATGCACTCCCAAGTTGAGAATGTCCGATTTATGGTTCATGTAAAAGGAAAAGAAGTATTCAATGATTTTGCTTTCATTGAACAATTGCCTTGATGTATTAAAAAAACATTGAGCAGCAAAGGAGTTTTAGATCAAGCGATTGAACAAGAAAAGGAAGACACTACCAACCTATACCAGTCCTTACAAATAGTAGACCAAACTGCAGATCTTATTGAAAAATCATTTGCAAAAAGAATTAATGACCGAAATTATTTACTGTACATTCTTTATGTTAAATGTGATACTATCGAAAGTGTTTCTAATATGAAATTGAACATTGAAAGTCTAAATGCTAAAATTAATTTGCGAAAGAAACTATAATTTAACCATTATGAATCTTGAAGAAAAACGTTCATTATACCTTACTCCTGAGATATTAAATAAAGTAGCATCCAGAATCGATTTTTTTGATTATCATGATTTTGAAGATAGTTTAAAAAATGAAGGAGAAATTATGACTGTTAATGGGAAAAAGCTTATTTTTAAAATCACTAAAACTGTTAAACACAAATTCTATGGCGAAATTCCTTTCTACAATTTCACAATGCCTATAAAATTTTCGCCAAACCCGACGAACCAAGAAATTTTAGCTTGATCCTATTGTGTTAAAATATTAAAAGTGAAACCTATTTGCCCAATGCAAGCTTACGAACTTATCGTCAATAATCTTAACAATATCCGTGAAGTCTTATTTGTTCCTCCGCCAAAACCAAAAGCTCCGATTATTATCAAAAAACCGAATGTCATTGTTGAAAAGATTAAAAAAATAAAGTTGGAGAAAAGTAAAAAACAAGCAAAAGAACTTTCAAAAACTTTAAAAAAATATAAAAAACAAAACCACCAATTGATTATCGAAAACGAAGAGTTAATCAAATTCAACCAATCTCTTGTAAAAAAGAATTCTGAAAATATGAAAATTATTGATGAATATGAAAAGAAAATCCAACATCTTGAGTTTGAACGACTTAAACTAGAAAACTCATCCAAACCCGATAAAAAGCTTGTTAAAAAAGAAGAAAGTTAATGACTTTGTTTTCTATCATTTCTTTGTTAGATTCTGGTAAAAATCATACTATCAATATATTTTTACTTGACTGCGAAATCGAAGGTTTCTGTAAAAAAATATATCTACCGAATAAGCTTGAATTATTAATGATTGTGTAATTTCTATCAATCTGTTAAATTAAACCGCAATTATCGATGCTTCTTCATCTTAGTAAAATGACTAAAAAATTGTGTTAAAACTCCATAAAGATCTATTCTAAATAGTCAAATTAATTGATATATAATTTTTTATATATGTCTCAAGTTATTGACACTTATAAAGAACAAGTTGATTTGTTATTAGCAAATAGTTCTGTTTCTAATGATAATCTACCTATTGAAGTAAATTCTGATTACATGAGTCAAATGCTACATTCTCTTAACGAAGAACTCATTACCACAAACTGTTTACCATATTCGCATGTAAGTACTGACGAAACGAAGGATATTCTTTATTCGTTGTCTCCTAACGAAATAGCTGATTTAAATCTAATATATAACAAATTCGTTCTTTTTATTCTTAAATCGCCTAGTCCGAGAAACATGCAAGTAATGATACCTATTTTTTCTCATACAGAAACATTAATGACCATATTTCAAAAACAAGCTCAAAATATACCACTCAATGAATTAGAGACAACAATTTTTACCGATTATCAAAACCATCACCGTGATAATCCCGATATCCTTGCCCATCCAACATTTAGTGAAGCCGTTGCTAAAAAGAACAATTTTTTTTCGCAATTGCTTGATTCTTTGCAAAATTCAAATTTATTAGTTACGATATTTGATAATTTTTATTGCAATGTTATTTCAACACGTTTAATTTCTGGAAATGAACAAACAGATGAACAATTCACTTTTAGCTTAGCTACTAAATTATTAACTGGGGTTACCAAACCTGTGCAATCTCAATCCCAAACGATTAGTTCTATAAATATTTTGTCTTCTTTATACGAAAATGCTACCGCTAATGGCACTTCAAATATTTTATTAAAAAGTTTGTATGATTTTTCTGACAAAATTATGCGAAGTTTAAATCAAAATCGAAGTTTAGATAAATCTTATAGAATTTTGTTTGGTAGACCAAATTTGCAAACCGAAGATGGATGTTCTTTAAACACTTCTAGAAATATCGTTTTAAATACAATAATTAAAGCTAAAAAAGAAGTTGAAACAGAAATTTTAGCGACAGGAACAAGTGGTACTGGCACTCTTCAATATAAGTTTTGCAAATGCATATTATCAAGCGATCGAGTTAGTGCGGACTCCGCTGAAAAAAAAGCTGCTAAAAAATATGTCGACCAAACTATGAAGAATATGAAAGAAGCTTCTTTTAAAGTTTTAACCCAAGCTGATAATATTGCAAAAAAACATAAAAACGATTGATTTTTAAAAGAATGACGAATTAAAAGAGAAATCAAAAAAATATATCAAACCGAATTACTTAAACAACAAAAAACAAGAGAATCATATAGTGATCTTTATTATGCCGAAATAAGTGCTCAAAATCAGGCTCGTTTAGCAGCACAACAAGCAGTAAGAGTTCAAGTGCCAGTTATTCCTGCTCCTGTTGTTGCAAATTCTGATGTTTCATTGACGGCATCTGTTGCTCTAACAAATTAATAGAAGTTTAAAGTTTTTAATCACTTATCATTATCAAAAAAGAATGATTGTAAATTAGGCTAAACATTTTTGATGTGTTTTAGTTTCGTCATAATTAAAAACAATCATAAAACGATTAAAACTATTTACTTTATTTTTTTCTTCTGGTAATATTTCTTTATTTCACATTGCAGTAGTCACAAATTTATCATTTTTTGGGTTTCAGCCTATTTATGTAATGTTCTGAATTATTTTCATCTAACCAAAATATACGAACGATTACAAAATTTCGTTTTTACTACTCATTGATGGTGTGCAATCAGCGAGATAGCACCGTAACTCGGACATCCTGGTGTCACTAGTTAGCATGGCAAGTTACTAACGCCTCATACAATAACTGTACACCTATGTTATATATAAAAATCATTTTACTGTCTTGTAAAACTTAATCTGCATTAGCCGAGATTATCTGTTTTATCTTTAACCTTTAAATAATTTTTATTCAAATGCAAATTTCCAGTTTTAATGATTCTCCCATCGTGGTAACCATTAACAATTTCAAAAGTGTCAAAATTTCGCATAGAGGATAAAATGTAATGTTCACAGCAAACTTTATGACTGTTTCCTAAACTCATACATATTGAATCAATCTCAATCCCTAATCCATAAGCACTTGTTGCAAATGTTCTTCTTAAACTATGCGAAGTAAATTTAAAACTAAATTTAGCTCATTTTTTGAATACATCAAATCCACATTGAATCATAACTCGATTAAGTTTCAATTTGTGTTTAATGAAAAATTCGTAGCTTTCATAAGGAATATAAATTTCTCTTTTCTTTTTGGTTTTTTCTGTGTTGATAATAATCTCTACCACTTTTTTTTCAGTAAATTGATTCTCAATAATCCTGTTACTACATTCATATGTAAAATCGATCGAACTCAATTCTCCAACCCTCATCCCAGAGTTTATTAATGATTTAAAACAATGATATATTTTTTCTCGTGCTATTTTAGTATTTTCTTGTTTACAAAGCAAAATTCTTTTCACATCTTTTATTCAATTTTGGAAATTAGTTTCAATCTGTTGAATTTGTGATAAATCTAATCTTGTTGTGAATTTAGAAATTTCTTTAGGACGGGTAATAATAAGTTTATGATTATGTTTTTTCCCATTAAATAAATCAAATGCTCAATTAAAACCACATACAATTTTCGTTCCTGTGTTATTACATTTAGCACCTTTAATTAATTTATTCACATTTTCAATGTTGTTTTTGTATTTTCTTGTAAAACAAGTATCTTTATTTTTCTTGAATAAATAGTAATAATAAGTGTATTTTTTATTAACGTTAGGATTTTAAACTACAGTGTTAATTGGCTATAGTTCGCTAATCCTTTAATCTTTTCTTCCAATTGTTTTGCAGTTTGTTGCAAATGAAAGATACGAGAATCAATAGCTAGTAATTGTTCTTTCTTTTGTTTTTCTATCATTTTTGTTCATTCAAGTTCATTTTTTAAATTATCTTTTTGACTTAGTTTTTTATCATATACAGGTTTATTTTGAAAATCATTAATTAATTTCACTTCGCGGTTACAAAATTCTTTTTGTTTGTTATCGTCAATCATTGTTTTGTGGGCTCATTGAACATTATTTTTATTAAACTTTATGGTCGGAAGATTATTTTTAATAATTCCATATAGTTCTAAGATTTCATTTTTAAACCGATTTGCAAAGTTAAAACTTATACGAGTGAATTCTAAATTTTTCTTAACATTGGGATTTTTTTCATTTTCTATCATTTTAGGAAAATCAACAACACAAAGATAAGTGGTTGAAATATTAACTACGGAATTTAACATTATTTTTTGTCGATTTGGTAATCTGAAATACCGTAAATCGTTTCCATTATCATCTGGTTTGGGGCTTGAAAAACTAAAACATTTTTGGTTTTGTGCTTTTTCATCATAATTAAAAACAATCATAAAACAATTAAAACAATTTACTTTATTTTTTTCCTCTGGCAATATTTCTTTATTTAACATTGCGGTAGTTACAAATTTATCATTTTTTGGATTTAAATAATTATTCAACCTATTATATATAAAAAAGGTGTGTTCCGATTTTGATGGCCTAGTGTAATTTTAAAGAAAATGAATGTTTTGATATTGAACAAGAATACGAAAGTGAAAAACAAATTCTTGATGAATCTAAAAAAATATTGAACAAAAAATTGATAAAGAAAAAAAGAAACCATTGTCGTTAAGTAATAAATTTATGAATAAAATTGCTTAGATTTTTGTGGATATATTTAAAAAATACATTGATATTGCTTAAAATTTTTCAAGTAGTAAAAAATCATGTAAGTGAATACTTTTAACTCCTTCTATTGATTCTTGTCAAAATTCATCAGTAGTAACAACGTACTTTGGAAAATTATCTTTTATTTCGGAAAGTACACCAAATTCTCGTTTAATAGTATCACGTGAATTGAATTCTTTGCAGACCTGGATATATATTCTTTCATTATTAGCGATTTTCTCAGCAATAAAATCAATTTCCCTGTCATCTCTTTCGTTAAGTTTTCCCACAAACACTTTATATCCTCTCCTTATCAATTCGTTAAAAACTATATTCTCTAAAATTCCCGGAAGTTTCGTTTTTTGAAATTTTCCAACCGCATATTGTAGACTATGATCAGATAAATAATACTTACAATTAGTTTCTAATATTTTTTTCCCATTAATATTGTACCTTTTAACTTTTTTAATAACAAACACGTTTTCAAGATAAGTTAGATATTCAATAATTTTAGAAACATTAGTTTTTTCTTTATTATTACTCAATAGAAAATCAGCTATTTTTCTGGCTGAAAAAACGTTTCCGATGTTGTTATAGATAAATAATATTATTCGTTCTAATAAGGAGGTGTTCGTAATTTTGTATTGTGTAGTAACATCGGTAATAACAATTGAACGATGTAAATCATTCAGTAATATCTCAATTTGTTCGTCGTCATATTCTATTGTGGAAAATAACGGAAACCCTCCTGTTTTGATATACTCATTTAAAAAATCTTTAGTAGTGAAATTATTTTCTTTTCTAAAGTCTATAAATTCTTTAAATGACAAAGTTGAAATTTCAAAAGAAATATATCTCCCTGAAAGCAATGCCGCATATTCTCCATACAATAACTTTGAATTAGAACCAGTGATATAAATATCGGTATTTTTCAATCTTAGCGAATTAATTGTTTTTTCTCAATGTTCAACATGTTGTATTTCATCTAAAAGAATATAATATTTTTTTTCATCAATCATTAATTTACTGATACATTTTGATAGTTTTTGATAATTATCTATATCAAAAAAATCCGCTGATTCAAAATTAATATAAATTAGATGTTGTTTATCTGCGAGTTTTAAAATTTCATTCATTATTAATTTCAGCAATTCAGATTTTCCGCTTCTTCTAATGCCGATTAGAATTTTAACTACGTCATCATTAATGAATTTTTTAATTTTATCGATATAGATTGGACGTTTGATTAGTTTTGACATAACTATTATAATTATATGACAAAAATGTAAAAATATACAAAAGTGTTAAGAAAATATGACAAAAATGTAATTTATCTTTTTCAATTCTCAATCCACTTTCTTCGAAAACTTCTAAACCTGTTGATTATTTTTGCACAGATTCGGTGTTTTTATTATATTCGGAGTAAATTTTTATGTAATCTTGTAGTTTTTTGTTAGGAATAAAATATTGATTTTCGTGCTTATTTTTTTGGATTCTAACATTATTAAATCATTCATAGTATTCATCTAGTAATTTATTCACAAGTTTAATATTAATCTTATCAGAAGA
>JAITDD010000018.1 GCA_031282725.1 Mycoplasmataceae bacterium | reverse complement strand
CGAATACAATGAAGTAGAATGTCAAATCTTTAAACCTCAAAAAAATGAAATTGACGAACAATTTGAACAAGAATTATATAATTTGCTTACAAGTACTCCCTCGAATTAGGGACACTCTGTAATGAATTCGCTAAATTAATTAGTTTCTTTTAAAATAGCTTCCGCATCAGATGCGGAAAAAGAATTCAAAGCATCTTTAACACCTTTTTCATATTGAACTTTGCTAATAACACCGGAGTCACGTAAGTCTTTTAAATCCAATAATCTTTCTTTTGTTTTTAAACGATCCTCTTTGGTAACATTAATATTTTTTACATTCATATTAACGGTTCCAGCGTTGCCAATTCCTCCATTCACTTGGATTCTTAATCATGAATTAACATCTGTTGAAATTTGTCTAACAATAAGCGTATAATTATGTTTTTTAGTTTCTAAGTAATAATTTTTAATTGAAGGATAATATGTACAATTAACAACTTCAGAATTTTTAATTTCTATATGTTTAGATTTAAACAAACACAAATATAAAATCCCGGGTATTAATCCTAATAATAAAAGAAAAAAAGCAAGTGAAGCATTTCGTTTAGTTGAGAAACCAATACCATCACTAGTAACATGAGCATCTTTAACAAAAGTGCCAACTGGCGGTGAGTTTCGATTATTATAACGGTTTGAATAATTACGTTTATTGAATGTTATTTCCATATTTTTATTATATCGGATGTCTTAAACCTGTTGAAAAATTTTGCACAGATTCATTGGTTTTATTATACTCGGGGTAATTTCTTATTAGGAATAAATCATTTATCTAAATTTTTTCCTTCCCATCTAAAATTTTCTTCAAATATTGGGCGGTATAACTTACTTTTAAATTATTTTTTATAATTTGTTCGACACTTCCGCAGGCAATTATCTTTCCTCCTTCATTTCCTCCGTCAGGCCCAATATCGATAATATAATCGGCACATTTTATTAAATCTAGATTGTGTTCGATAACGACGATTGTAGCACCAGTATTCACGATTCGATTAAGAACAGAAATTAACTTTTTTACATCATCAATATGTAATCCTGTTGTTGGTTCATCCAAGATTAGTAAAGTTCTTGAATTTGAGTTTTTTTGCAGGAATTTTGCTAGTTTTATTCTTTGAGCTTCTCCCCCGCTTAAATGAGTTGAATTCAATCCGAGTTTTAAATATCCAAGTCCTACTTCTTGCATTAGACTAAGTTTGTGGAATATGTTGGGAATATTTTTAAAAAACAAAGAAGCTTCATCAATTGTCATATCTAAAACATCAAATATATTCTTCCCTTTATATGTGACCGCTAATGTCTCATTATTAAATTTCTTTCCGCCGCATTCATCACATTTTACATAGACACTTGGAAGAAAATGCATATCAATTTTTATTTCTCCGTCCCCATTACATTTTTCGCATCTTCCTCCTGGAACATTAAAACTGAATCTACTTTTTGTATATCCTGCTGCTTTAGCACTAGGTAAACTGGCAAATAGATCTCTTATATCATCAAATACTCCAACATAAGTGGCTGGATTTGATTTAGGGGTTCTTCCAATAGGTTCTTGATTAACGAGAATTAGTTTATCGATATTGTTAAATCCACTGATATCTCTAACCTTTGGGGCATTAATAAAAGGATTAGTTAATGTTTTTTGTAGATTTAACGCCAATACTTCACTAATTAATGATGATTTACCACTCCCACTAACTCCGGTAACACAACACAAAGTCCCTAATGGAATTGTTAGATCAACATTTTTCAAGTTATTGTGATTTATTCCTTTGATAACAATCTTCTTTCCGTTTCCGCCTCTTTTCTTTTCAGGAATAGGAATGTTTAATTCGTTTGATAAATATTTTCCAGTTAAAGAGTTTGGATTTTTGATTATTTCAGAAACTGTCCCAAATGCAGTAACCTCCCCGCCTTTTTCGCCCGCGAAAGGTCCCATATCAATAACATAATCACTCTCTTCTATTGTCTCTAAATCATGTTCTACAACCAATAATGTATTTCCGATATCTCGCATGTGCTTTAAAGCTGTGATCAGTTTGGCATTATCTTTTTGATGCAATCCGATACTTGGTTCATCTAAAACATATAAAACCCCGGATAATTTGCTCCCTATTTGAGTTGCTAGCCTTATCCTTTGACTTTCCCCGCCACTTAGTGTAGAAGAGGAACGATCAAGAGAAATATACCCAAGTCCCACTTCATTCAAAAAACTTAGCCTATTAATAATCTCTTTTAATATTTGTTCAGCAATCATTTTTTTCATATCGTCAAGTTCTAGTGAAAGGAAGAAATCTAAACAGTCTTTTATTGGCATTTGGGTTACTTCAATAATATCTTTGTGATTAATCTTTACACTAATTGCGGCTTCATTAAGCCTTTTTCCGTGACACACAGAACATTTCTTCTCACTTAAATATTTCGCATAATATTCTCTGGCAAAATCGCTGCTTGTTTCTAGATGTCTTCTTTTAATCAATGATAAGGCTCCTTCGATATAATCAAATTTTTTGAATATATTCCCACTTGAAGATTTTATTGTGTAGTTAATCGGTTCTTTACTTCCATTAAAGATGTAATCTGCTTGTTCTTTGGAAAGATCTTTAAAAGGAATATTTTTGTTAATTTTGTAAAACTTTAATAATGTATCGAAAGTTTGTCATTCAATGTTTGTGGTATTAATTGTGTTTTTAAAAAAATCAATCGCCCCTTCGTTAATCGTTTTTTCTTTATCAGGAACCATTTTATCTTCGTCAGGTTCATATGTAAATCCTAAACCGTTACAATTATCACAAGCTCCAATAGGGGAATTAAAAGAAAACAAACGGGGTTCAAGTTCTGGAATAACAAAACCACACTTCTTACAAGCATGAGTTTGGGAAAATAAACTTTCTTTTTCATTACACACTAATAAAACTTTTCCATTTGCTATTTTAACACATCTTTCTATCGCTTCATTAATTCTGGCTCTTGTTGTTTCGTCGTCATGAAAAACAATTCGGTCAACAATTACATCAAAATCATGAAACTTATTTTTATCAATAATGATCTGTTCATCCGAAAGAATGTAAGTGTTATTATCGATTCTAATTCTGACAAAACCGCTTTTTTTAACTTTTTCTATTTCTTCGATAAAGGTTCCTTTTTGGTGAGAATACATCGGTGCTAGGATTTCAAATTTATCTCCTTCTTTAAGTTCATCGATTATTTTATCATTGATTTGTTTTAAAGTTAAAGCTTCTATTTTTCCATGTCCATGTGGACAGTAAGGAGTTCCTATTTTAGCAAAAAGAAGACGTAAATAATCGTATATTTCTGTTGTTGTTCCTACTGTACTTCTTGGATTATTGTTTACAGTTTTTTGTTCAATAGCAATAGCTGGCATTAATCCTTCAATAGAATCAACATTAGGTTTTTCATTTCCTCCTAAAAACATTCTGGCATAGGAAGATAAAGATTCGATATATCTTCTTTTTCCTTCCTCATATATCGTGTTAAAAGCTAAGGAAGATTTTCCGCAACCACTAACTCCGGTAACAATAACTAGTTTATTCTTTGGAATTTCGACACTAACATTTTTGAGGTTATTTTCTTTTGCTCCCCTAACAATTATTTTTTCATCAGTATTATGCATTTTCTTCTTCGAAAACGACTTTTTTTGTATCTTCTTTTTCTAACACCTTTCTTTCTTCTAAAATCTTTAATGTTTCATCTTTTTCTAGATAAGAGACTGTTTTGGCGTTGATAGTTTGTAATTTCTTTTCTTCAAGTTCGATAAGTTCTGAAGCATTAACTAATCATGTTCTTACTTCTTTCAACAATTTTCATGTATAGAAGATTAAGTAAGTAGAGATAGAACCAATAATAAAAAGCAAACCGACAATAACCCAAGAAATAATATATCATAGTTGTACTGTTTCTTTAGTTCCATCAATAACGCCATTATTCATTTGTGGATAATCTTTTCAATTAATTCCCATGCAATTTTTTCTTCCATCATTAATTGAAAGTAAGATTCCAAATACTATTGAAACAATAAGAGTAACAATAGCAATAATAATAAATCTTTTAAAAGCTTTTGTATATTGTTCTTCTAATTGTTCATTGTAATCAAACTCACTAATGCGCTTATTATGCCACTTACCTTTATAATTATTAAACATAAAAATATTATAAAATAATATGTGTTTATTTTGGTAATTTAATGCGGATTTTATCGAAAAATAATTATACTAAATTCAATTGAATTTATTAATTACTGAAACTTATACCATCTCCGTATAAGTGTCAAGGTGTCTTTAGCGAATCAAAAAAATGAAACAAGATGCTGCTTTAAAATTAAAGTTTTGAGAAAAAGACAGTAACCTCTACTAATATTATAGCAATAATTTTTTAAAAATGTTCGCTTTTTCTTCTCCTAATTTTCATTCAATAAAAAAGCACAAAATCGTTCATATATGTCGAAATTACAACTCTAGACTTACCAAATAAATAACTAAAAGATAGGTAGGAAATAGGTATGGGCAAATAAAGAGAATGAGATTCGAACAACCTTTACTTACCTACCTTTTAAAACGACATTTTGAGAGGAGAAAACCTGATTTATCTTCCAAACTCGTGAACGTTTCTTATGAGCTTAAAAAACCTACCCCCGGATCTGCTAAAACTTAGGTAGGTGTTAAAATTTCGTAACAAACTTCATATACTTACCTTTTAAAAAGACATTTTAAGAAGCGAAACCAAAATTATTTTCCACCACACCCCTATAATATAAAAAATGATTCAAGAAAAGAATGTTCAAAAAACTCTAAATCCAAAACAATCAAATAATGTTGATCAAAAAATCCAAAAAATTGATATAGAAGAAAAAAAAGTTAAATTACCTTCTGGATTTATTGCTATTCTTTTTTGTATAATCTTTCTTTCAGCACTAATTTTCTCGTTTGTTGAAATAATTATTTCTTTAAATCACAAAGCTATTAGCGTTCCAACTATATTAACTTATTTAGTTTTATTAGTTTTTTCTATTATCGGAATGGTATGTTTCGCTAGATTTATTATTGTGAAACCTAATGATGCCTATGTTTACACAATGTTCGGAAAATATAAAGGAACTATTAATGAACCTGGATTTTATTGAATCTATCCTTTATGAATCAAACATGCAAAAGTATCTTTAAAAATGTCAACTCTAAATAATGATGTGCAAAAGGTTAATGATGAATTAGGAAACCCTATTGAAATCGGAGTTGTAATAATTTGAAAAATAATCAACACTGCCAGAGCTTGCTTTGTCGTTGAGAACTATAACAACTTTATTTCTACCCAAGCAGATTCATCAGTTCGTCATGTTGCAAGATTACACCCCTACGATACAGAAAAAGGCGGTGAGAAGTCTTTGCGAGGTTCCACAGTTGAAATTGCTTCCTTATTAAGAAATGATTTACAAGAAAGAGTTAAGTTTGCAGGAATTGATATTATTGAAGTACACATTGCTCATTTAGCATATGCTCCTGAAATTGCTTCCGCTATGTTACAAAGACAACAAGCTACTGCGATAATTGAAGCTAGACAAAAGATTGTTGACGGTGCTGTTGGAATGGTTGAAAGTGCATTAGTTCAAATATCTGAGAAAAAAATTTGCGAGTTCGATAATAAGACAAAAGCATCCACTGTATCTAATCTTCTTGTTGTTCTTTGTTCAAGTAAAGATGCTACTCCTGTTGTCAATATTGGTGAAAGTACCAAGAGTAACTAGATTATTCTTTTCTTTTTGAAATACGATAGAATAATACGTTTAGTGTTAAATAATCATGAAGTTTTTTGTCAAGATTGACACAACCTTAAATTAATCAATTTATCTTTTTAAATCGTTCTTATCTACGATGTTATTGATATCTTTTTCCATCTTATCTTGCTTTACTTGTACTTCTTTTAATTCAACAATTATTTCTTTTTGGAATGTTCTATTGTCTTTTCTGTCTTCGTTTTGTTGTTTTTGAATAGCATCAAGTTTTTCGTTTGTCATTTGTTCGCTTTCGTTTTGTTGTTTTTGGATAGTATCAAGTTTTCCATTCGTTTCTTCTAGTTGTGTCACTAATTTACTTACTAACCCAGTAAGAAATTTTATTTGTTCGTTTTCAGCAAGTCCAAATGCTTCTTTTATATCATCAACTCTCACTTTTACTTTATTCCCTTTCTTATCAATTATAGTTAATTCTAACTCCTTCCCT
>JAITDD010000017.1 GCA_031282725.1 Mycoplasmataceae bacterium | reverse complement strand
GACCAAAAATGAGACGAGTTAAAACAAAAACTTGACCAATTTGATGCCATGGCACAACAGTTCAGTCAACAACAAGGTGGTGGAAACGATAATGAGCCACAACCTGAACAAAATTAGGAAAAACTAACCCCCCACTATTATTCAATAGTTTCATCAATCCCTATAATTAAATATGAATGCTAACAAAACTATTGGTTAACGAAACCCAAATAAAAAAGAATTGTCTATTTTTAAAGAAAGAATTAAAAGATAAACAAAAATTCCCTTTCCTCACCGCTACAGTTAAAGGTAATGGATATGGACACGATGCTGTAAGTGTGGGAAAAATCGCAATAGAAAACGGAATCGATACCTTAGCGGTGGCACGAGTTAGTGAAGCTATCCAATTAAGAGAGAATCTAAAAAGCAAATACGAGATCATGTTAATCGGAATTATTGATGAAGAAGATATTCCTTTAGCAAAAAAATATAACTTCAGTTTCCCAGTTTCTTCACTAGAACAAGTAAAAAAAGTCATCAAATACGATTTAAAGAAAGTAAAAATCCAATACAAACTAAACACCGGAATGAATCGTATCGGATTTAAAAATCCTGACGAACTTTTAGAAGCTTACAAACTATTACAGAAAAAAGGTGTTATCAATTTCGGAATCTATTCTCATATCTATGATAATGATAACATTGAAAAAACTATTAAACAATTCGACTTATTCGAGAAATTAATGAAAATAATCCCAGACTGGAAAAAAATACCATACCGTCACATTCGTGCTAGTGAAAGTGTTGACAAACTTATCAGAGGTATTATCCCAAAACGTGAGTGAGAAACAAATGCCAGACCTGGATGTTCTATTTTTGGATATGTCTCTTCAGACCCAGAAAAAGATCAAAGCTTCAATTCATTCCAATTAGTAACAAAAATCGTTCAAATCAACAAAACATCTAGCGGTGAAACAGTGGGATATGACTCCACATATACCGTTAAAGAAAAAAATGAATATATCGCTAATCTTCCTATTGGGTGAGGTGATGGACTTTCTCGTTCTTTCAGTGGAAAAAAAGTATACGTAAATGGAAAACTTTACCCTATAGTTGGGAAAATGGCAATGGATAACACGAGTATTAAAGTTGACGAAAATGTAAAAATAGGTGATACTGTTTATTTCTTTAAAGACTTCACTCATGCAAAAACATTTATTGATGATCCAAAAGATTTAGCTAATGTTATCGCCACTATCGCCAATTTATCCATAGTTCGAGTTCCTCGGGTATTGGTTAAGAGTTTTAAGAAATAGTTAATTAACCTTTTCTCCTGTAAGACTAAATCTTTGGCACGAAGTTATTTTCACCTTCACTATCTCCCCAACCTTACATTTTCCACTAAAATTAACAACCTTCCATTGTGAAGAATAACCCGTTCACATTTCACTATTCGTTTTACTTTTTCCTTCCACAAGTACATCCAAAGTTTTGTTCAAATACTTTTCATTATTAAACTTACTATATTTTCGGACAATACTGTTTAATGTAGCGAGCCTTTTATCTTTGGCTTCAAAACTAATACTGTCAGGCATTGAATATGCGACAGTTCCCTCTTTTCGAGAAAAGATAAAGGTGTAAGCATTATCGTACTTTATTTTTTTGTATAGTGCTAATGTTTGATTAAATTCTTCATCACTCTCATTACAAAATCCAACAATAATATCTGTGGAGATAACGCAATCATTTACATTCTTTCTGATATACTTAATCAGATTAATATAGTCTTCGATCTTCATTTTTCGGTTCATTCTTTCTAAAACACTTTCGCTTCCACTTTGGATAGGTAAATGAAAAAAAGGCATTAGATTATCATACTTCTTATACAATTCAATTATCTTCTTATCAAAATTTCATGGATTAGAGGTTGTAAAGAATATTCTTTTTATCTTTGTTTCGCACACATCTTTTAATAAATCCACAAACTTATATCCATCTTCCTTATCATTTCCATAAGAATTCACATTTTGGCCAAGAAGAGTCACCTCCTGATATCCTTTATTCACTAACTCTTTAATCTCATTCAATATATCGTCCTTGTCCCTACTTCTTAATTTACCTCTGGTGAAAGGAACAATGCAATAAGAGCAGAACTTATCACAACCATAGGTAATGTTTACAAATGCCTTTATTGAACTTTCTCTAAAAGAAGGTAAATCTTCAATGACGTTTCCTTCAATACTGTAAACTTTAATTACTTGTTTCTTTGTATTTAAGTATTCTTGAATAATGTAAGGAAGTTCATATATATTGTGAGTACCAAAAACTATATTGATGTAAGGAGTATTTTGGATTATTTTCTTTACAGTACTTTCCTCTTGTGGCATACACCCACAAATTCCGAAAATAAAATCTTTCTTCTTCGTTAATTTTTTTAGAAATCCAATCTCCCCAAAAACTTTTTTCTCCGCATTTTCTCTTACAGCACAAGTATTTAAGATTAAGATATCGCATTTTTCCATTTCCTTCGTTTCTTTATATCCCATTTTTAATAATATTCCTTTTATTATCTCGCTATCACGAATATTTCCTTGACAACCATAAGTTCTTATATAAAAATATTTGTTAAGTCCTAATGTTTTAATAGAATCATCTAAATCAAAAATCTTTCTTATTATTGAAGAACTATTTTTTCTTTTTCTCGCTTTATTAAAATCTGGTAAATCGTTAGCCATATTAAATATGTTTCATTACTTCGATTAAAAGTTTATAGATATAAAAGATAGAATCGATTTCTACATATTCATTTGGTGTGTGTACTTCATACATATTAGGGCCAATAGAAACAGGAATCATATTAGGATACTTATTCACAATGTAACCAAATTCTAATCCAGCGTGAATACTAGAAACATTCATTTCTTTATTAAATTTCTCTTTTGCTACATCTTTGATTAATAAAGCTAATTTATTATTCATTAAAGGAGATAATCCTGGCAATGTTTTTTGTTCGTCGATAGTAATATTAACTGAGGCTAATTCGGAGATAGCGATTAACTTGTTATTTAGTTTTTTATCAAGATATTTATAAGAACTTCGGTTAAGTCACATTAAAGTAACAACATTCTCTAAAACATATAAGATTCCTAAATTTGTCGAACTTGTAGTCATTTTCTGTTCAAAGCTATATGTATTCAATCCGTTATTAGCAGCAACAATGAAGTTAACTACATCCAATGTAGATTTGTCATTAATATCAACAACTTCATAATCGTCCACTTCGCTAATATTGAAGTTAAGGTTAGGTTCAAATTCTTCGTAAGCTTTTTTAAAAATGGTAAATATTTCTTTAACATCCTTTATTATCGCATTAATATCATCGTTAGTACTAAAAATAACTTCACAACTTCCAGGAATCGCATTCACTACTTCTCCAGCTTTCGCGGTAACAAGATTTATTTTGTATTTTTTTAAAAGTTCTTTCAAAATATTAAAGATTTCAACGATACAGTTAGCTCTTTTTTCATGAATAGTCGCACCACTATGTCCACTAATCCCATCGAAGATCTTGAATAAATATTTTTTTTGATTTAAATCTTTTCTTGTTATTGGAATATCAATTACCACTTTACAAGAACTAGCGCTTCCGATAGTTATAGTATCTTCCTCTTCACTATCTAAGTTTATCAAATATTTGGAAGTAAAATAGTTTTCTTGAATATTAGCAGCACCGATAGTAGTAGTTTCTTCTTCAACAGTTAATAAAATTTCAAAATCAAAATCCTTAGTTAAATCATCGCAAACCATCGCAAGAATCATCGCAACCCCAATACCATTATCAGCTCCAAGTGTTGTTTTTTCAGCTTTAATTATTTTGTTGTCAATGCATTGGTATTTTATTGGGTCTTTTAAAAAATCATGGGTAGAGTCTGTTGTTTTTGCACCGACCATATCCATGTGTGCTTGGTAAAGAATACTTGTTTTAATGTTTCCGTGTTTTTTTCCATAAACGTTACCAATAGGATCAACATAAGTTTCTACCCCATTTTTTTGTAAAACATCCAATAAATATTCCCTTATCGCTCCTTCATTTCCACTTGTGTGAGGGATTTGGCAAATTTCAGTAAAATATTTAAAAACTAAATCTTGTTTCATATCTAAATTATAGATTAATTCTTATTTAACTTACATTAAAAAAGCCAATTCTTTTCTTCCTTATCAATTATCTATCTTCCTTGATCTTTGCCCTAAAATATTGCTCTTGTCAATTATTGTTTCAAAATGTGTATATTCAACTTTCCAAAACATCATTTTATTGTCGATTACTAAAAGCTTCAAATAGATAAAAAGAAGAATAAAAGATACCTTTGTGAAAATTTTCATACTTCACTATTATAGGTAGAAAAATTATTACTATTTTTTAAACTCTAAAACTTCAAGGGTAATTTTTTTCCCGCCTCTTCCAATTCCGTTTGTAGAATGCTTTTTGTCATAAGAAAAATTATTGTGCGTATGTCCATAAACAAAAACAACATCCTTATCCTTGTTGATATCGAATTTGTTATTAGAATAATAGAAAGATTTAACCATATCTACTTGTTTTTTATTTTTCTTTATTGGATCTATCTTTTTCAAGATTCGATCTTCTTTGTTGAAATCTTTTGTTTTAGGAAAGTATAGTGGATAATGTGTCATCACAATAACTTTCTTGTTTTCATTAATAACCTTTTGAGCGAACTTTATAAATTTTTCATTCTCTTTAAAAGTCCAAGGTCAGTTCCCTTTTTTAGCCAAATCAGGAAAAGTCTTTATAAATTCTTTATAATCAGTTTTTTCATTCTTTTCGTTTAAAAAATTAGTTCAAGCGGTATCGCCGATAATTTTATACCCTTCGATTTCTTCAATTCTTCCGGTGTATAAAAGCTTAAAGTATTTATTTTTTTCTAATGAATCAATAATCATCTTTTTTTCCTTATCTCATTCTTTCATTCCAACAATCTTTTCACCATGTCTTAAACGGTGATACTCATGGTTTCCAAGAACATAAAAACCATGAATTTTCATTTTTTCCAACTCTTTTAACAATTTAATAGTTTTTTCAGTTCCATTGTAACTATCTCCAGGGATTAAGAAATAATCGTTAGTGTTTAACAATCCTATAAACTCATCATGTGCTTTTTGCTCATCTTCAGTTCTGTCTAAATGCAAATCAGATATATAATATATTTTCTTATTTTTTTCCATATTTCTTTTTATATTGTTTGTGTTTTCATTTTTTTAGACTAATACTAGCATCATCAACATAGTCAAATACCTTCTTCTCGATTAATTCATCATACATTTTTCTTTCAGGTATTCTGCTTTCATAAATCTTGTCTAATTCTTCTTTAGTTTTAGAAGGATCTCTTCGATAGAATTTAACTTTTTGTGCCTGTTCGCTTATAGTTCAACAAGTAGTGATACATTTTATCCAAGGGAAGTTTTTATAAAAGTAGTCCTTATAAAACGCAACCATGGAACCATTAATAATAAATACAAGTGATTTTTTCAATCTAATAGATTTAGTTAATTCTTCTTTTGTAAAACAATATCAAACTTCCCTTCCATGTTCTGATCCAAACATTAAAGGACTAATAACATTTGGTTGTGGATTATTATTTTCATCAACAATCATTTCTTTATACACATAGTAATAATCTTTTCCACATGTTTCGTCTAACCTAGGTAATCGACAAGTAGTGGAAACAGGTTTGTAAAGATTGTATTTTTTATCATATTTCATTTTAGAGATATATTTTCATAATCCATCTTTTCCTGCTGCGCTAGGAGCTGATAGAAAAAAAACTGTTTGATGTTTTTGTTTATGCATTAGTTTTACCCTTGCAAGAAATTTTTCGATACGATTTAGATTTTTAGCCACAACACAACTATTATATGCTCGGTATTTATTTTATATTTAAAATAGTTAAATAGCGTTATTTTCAATTATTTGTTCTTCCTTCTTGTTTTCTTTTTTCTCGACTGATACCACTTCTGGTTTTTTGCTATTTATAGAATCTTGACTTTCTTCTTTTTTTACCTCGGGTTTTTGCAACATGTTAACATTTTGTTTATTATCTATTTTATTTATAGATTGACTACTTTTTTTCTCGAACGAATCTTCCTTTTTCTTTTCCTTATTTTCGCTATTTTCAGCTTTCTTTTCAATTTTTTTGAAATAGCTAATATTTAAAGGGTCGAATGATTTTAAAATATCCTGAGTAGATTTCTTTGTTTGTTTTTTGAATCTAATATTTGAGTTGTATAAATGGTAACATTTTAATTCTTCTGCATTAAGTTCGAACTCTCGAAAAGCAACTCTATCCACTACTTCTCACCCAAAAACTCATTCAATAATAACTAAAACTTCCCAGGCAAAATCAGGAATCGCATCATAGAAAAAATATTCAGCAACAATAAGAATAGTAAAAAAAATAAGAAATATAGATGAACATATTCATGCAATTAACTTATTTCTTTTTTTCTGTGTTTCTAATTCTATTGACTTTATTATGTAGTGATGTTTAAATGAACGAGTGAATCTTTCTTTTTTTAAATTATTACTATCGCTATACTCATTTTCACAAGTTTCAATATAAATATTAAATCTTGCTTGTATTTTTAATGGTTGTACATAATTTTCTAAATGTTCGAAAAAATCAGATGTTATTGGGTAATGTCCACAAACTTCGTACTCTTCCATAAGACTATCGACTTTATCGGTTTTTATCGAAAGAATATATCTCCCATCTGGATCTTTTTTAAACTGATCATCATAAGCTTTTTTAGATTTCGTTTTGATTTTTTTTAGTGATCGGAATACATTTATCATCTAATTAATTATAAAAAAACGCTTAATCATATCAAATATTTTTGGGAAAAAAAGAAGATTTTTGATAGGTTAAAAAGAGGGAAAAGTTAACTTTTTGTTTTTTTGACGCTATATATATATGTATGGTCAAAAATAAAAAACCCGAAAAATCAACGAGAAAATTGGTACCTTTTGGCAAACCACTTGAGGCGTAAATTGTGAAAAAAACGGGAAATGTTGTGGTTATAATTATTAATAAAGAGTTAAACCCAGAAATGTTTGAAACAGGCAATGATAAAAAATTCGATTCATTTCTTAAAATGTATTTAGAAGATAAGAAACAAAGAGAGAAAGAAGCGATAGAGGCGCGAAAAAAAGAAGAACGTATGGAAAGAGAACGAAAAGAAGAAAAAGAAGAAAATCGTAAATGACAGCTTAACATGGAGAAAGAACGAAAAGAAGAGAAGGAAGAAAATCGTAAATGACAGCTTAACATGGAGAAAGAACGAAGGGAAGATAAAGAAGAAGCGAGAAGAATGCGGGAAGAAGATAAAGAAGAAGCGAGAAGAATGCGGGAAGAAGATAGAATGGAAAACAAAACTTTTCAAAAAAATATCGTTGACGAACTTAAAGAAAATAACAACAGTATTAACGAGCTTAAAGTGCAAGTTAAAGAAATACAAATAAAACAGGATAAAATGGAAAAAGATATCAAAGAAATCAAAAAAGACATCAATAACATCGTAGAAAAGAACAATCTAAAAAGGTAAAATTTGACTTACTTAAATATTTTTTGATTCTAGTTCGTTAGATATATTCGTGAAATCAACAAAATTTATCATCCACAACGGAACATTGATAATTAATCCGTCTTTTTTAAAACCCATCTTTGATATTCTAATAGAATATTTTGGTTTATATTTTTCATTGTAAAGAGTTAAACTTTTCTTTTTTTTGCTTTTACCACTTTTTATTTCAAAAGGAATAACATCATTGATAATTTGTGTTAAAAAATCAATTTCAAAATTATTATTTATTTTAAAATAGTAACTTTTATTTAAAATTGTTGGTTTAAGTTGCTGAATAACGAAGTTTTCTACTAAATACCCAATCCAATCAAAATTTTCATCGTTAATGATTTTTGAAGGATGAATTTGAGAAATATATCTTAAAAGTCCAACATCGTGTAAATATAGTTTATAAAAATTATTATTGATATTTTTTATTACTGGATAAGTATTATTTTCTAATAAATAAACTTTAAATATCAACCCTGCATCTTCTAATCATAAATTCGCTTCTTTATATCTTTCGTTTCTAGCACATTTATTAATATTTTTTAGGAAAAACCGAGAATTTTCTTTCGCTAATTGGCTAGGAATGGAATCATAAATTTCCTTAATTTTTAATGGATTTATTTTTTGAGAATATTGATTAAAGTCAGCTTTGTATTTCGTAAATATTTCTTCTAGTAATTTATCAACCTTAGAATAATCTTTCTCTTTAATAAAACAATTTACCACCTCCGGCATTCCTCCGATAACTAAATATTCTTTGTATAAGTCATAAAGTTCATTGTTTAAAAATTGATTGGCTAAATATATTTCCTTCTTAATTTCATTGTATAAAAGCGGTTTTTTATTTAAAACATATTCATCAAATGTTAAAGGATACATTTTTATTGTTTCAACTTCAATAATGAAATAACATATTTATTTCTCTGAATCTCGTCAAAAAAAATTAAAGTATCATCATCAATCTTAAAACCAAACATAACTTCTAACGAAGTAATTATTTCTTCGATATTTGTTTTTTCATTAAATATTAAATCGAGTTTCTTCTCATTTGCCAAAAAATCACATAAAATAAATTTCTTGTATAGTTTGCTGAATTTTTCTTTTATTATTCATGTTTTCCCAATTTGTCTAGCTCCTTCAATTATTAACGGTTTTTTATCTTTTTTATTTTTTCATTCAAAATGCAAATTCTGTCGCTTTTTCTACTATCAAAAATGCCAATTCTGTCACTTTTACTACTTAGCTTCCATTTTTCAATAAATCATTGTTAGAAGAACAAAAACAAGAGTCTGAATAACTCCGGATAAAATATCAAAATACAAATGCATCGGAATTAAAGCAATTAATCCGAAAACATTAATAAGACCCTTTATCTTAAATAAACCATCAAAAGCTTCTTCAGTTCCTAAATAAATCATTGATGTAATTAAACTTCCAGCAAAGATATTACCTCATAATCGGAACGATAAAGATATTAAAGGAGTTACTTGTCCAACAACATTTAAAGGATTCACCATTATTGGAATAGTTTTATTCTTTTTTGTTTTAATATTTATTGTATACTTTTTCAGATAAGATAATCTTTGAAATTTGAACCCAACAAAGAAAATTCCGATAAAAGTAACTAATCCCAACATTAATGTGACGGATAAAGAACTGGTGGGATTTGTGAAGCCAAAAATACTGATAGTATTGGAAACTAAAATGTAAAGAAATAAATAAATAAAAAAGGGAGTTATTTTTTTGAATTTTTTTCCCAATATTTCTAGTGTCAAGTTTTCAATAAAATCAATATAAAGTTGGAAAACAAACACAAAACCTTTTGGAACACTGTAATCCTTCACCTTCTTCAATTTTACATAATATGTAAGATAAAGAGTTAGAATAATTGCAAATGTTAAAAAGATACCAAAAAGTACATTGAAAATATTGCCATCGAAATTAGTCAAGCTTGGAAATTTCGAATCGTTTAGTACAACAAAGGAAGAATTAGCCATTTATTGAATTTAATGAAACATCATCCGCATCAGCTTCATCACTTTCATCATTGGTTTCATAACTTAAACTTTTTCCAGTTTCGCTAGAACTTTTATCAAATCCATTTATAAGTTTACTAATTTTTTCGGGAGTTTCAGAAATAAAGGATTTTAATTTAATATCATCGAAGTTATTTACTAAAAATCTAGCATCAGCAAGCAAGGCAGTATATAAGGAATTAGGATCTAATGATACATTAGTCAAACTTAATAAATTATCAAAAGAAAACTCCTTACTAGAAAAAGATTGTTTTGCTTTTAAAAACAAATCGTCAAGTACATCTCTATATTTCATTTCTTAAATATTATAATATATTTTGTGAACTTCGTTTTTATTGGAGATATCTTCGGAAAAAAAGGACGAGAAGCCGTTAAAAAAGAATTGCCATTAATAATAAAAGAATTTGCTCCAGATATTATTATAGCGAATGCGGAAAATGTTACTCATGGCCGTTCATTATGTTTGAAACATTATCAAGAACTTATGAAAAGCGGTGTCAACTATTTTACTTTCGGAAACCACACTTGACAAAATCCTGAAATTAAAGAAATTTTAAAAAAAGAAAACACAATTCGCCCTTTAAATCTTAGTGCAAATTTCGAATACCACAATATTGGTGAAGGAACTAGAATAATAAATATTAATGGAAAAAAAATCAGAATCACAAATCTTTTAGGAGAAAGTATTGAAATGCAATCAATTCAAACAAGCCCTTTTCTTTGTTTAGATGAACTCATAAAAAAAGATGAAGAAAAACCTGATATTCATTTTATTGATTTTCATTGTGAAACAACAAGTGAAAAGAATGCTTTATTCATCGCCTTTATTGACAAGATAAATGGAGCTATCATCGGGACCCACACGCATGTACCAACCAATGATAGCAAAATAATGTTCAATCTTGCATACCAAACAGATGTAGGAATGTGTGGCGGTTCTTTAGGAGTTATTGGAGCTGATAGCAAAGAAATTATTGATACTTTTATGAAAAAAAAAGAACATTTTAAACTTACCCCAAGCTTAACGAAATACCAATTCAATGCTGTATTCATTCACTTCGACGATAAAACTAATCAACCCACTCAAATAAAATCAATAGTAAAATATGAAAATTTTAGCACTCAAAATTAAGAGTGCTAATTTTTTTATATAATATTTGTATATGGAGAAAACGCTTTACGGTTTGCCGACTAGAGAATTAGTTCTTTTACCAGGTACTACACAAGTTATTAACGCTGGAAGAACTCGAAGTATTAACATTGCTTTAGAATATTTAAAAGATAAAAATTTTAATAAAATAATTCTTATAACCCAAAAAGATCCTAATGATGACGATATTAATTTTTCGACAATTCACCATTCTGCTACTATCTGTAATATTACTGATGTTAAAAAGAATAATAAAATATATGAAATTACAATCGAATCTATTAAAAGATGTACAATAACAAGCATCCTTCTCAATAAAAATATGTATCAATTAACATATGATGTTGAAAAAGAAATTTCTTACACAGAACAAGAAATTAAAGATATTTGCGACCAATTCTATAAATCCTTATATGATCAAAAGTACGAATTGGTTGAATGATTTAAAAAACAAGTAAATACAATAATAAAAGCGAAAACTCTTAAAAAATTCTCAAGCATAGTTGATCAATTTGCTGAAAATATAACAATTATCGATTTCATAAAAACTAAACATTCTCGACTTGAAATCTTACAAGCACATGATCCTGCTAAAAGACTTGCCATTATTTCTAAGATATTGAATGATGTGTCAGAACAAACAAAATCAAAAAAACAACATGAAGAAGCTGATAAAATAGAAGATGAAATAGCTAAGAAAACAAATGAAAGATTAAATAAGGCTCAACGCGAATTCCATTTAAGAGAAAAAATGAAAACAATCCGTTCTGAACTTGCAAAATCTAATCCTAACGAAAATGATATTGAGGGTTATCGAAAAAAAGTTACTGAAAATCCTTATCCAGAATACATTAAAAAAGCTGTTCTTGCTGAAATAGATCGACTTGATGGTAACGTTTCTCATCAAGATATCGGTTACAACAAAGCTTATATTGAATGATTATTAAACCTTCCTTTTTGACAAAGTACTGAAGATAACAAAGATTTAAAAAAAGTAGAACACATCCTTAATGAATCCCACTATGGTTTAGAAAAAGTAAAAGAAAGAATTACTGAATATTTAGCGGTAAGAGCAAGAGCACCTAAAGGAAAAAGTCCAATCATTTGTTTAGTAGGACCTCCAGGAGTTGGAAAAACTAGTCTTGCTATTTCTATTGCCAAAGCTTTAAATAAGAAATTCATTAAAATCTCTCTTGGTGGTGTTAAGGATGTTGCAGAAATTAACGGACATAGAAGAACTTATGTCAATGCAATCCCAGGAAGAATTATCAAAGGAATGAAAGAAGTTGGCGTAACTAACCCATTATTCCTTCTTGATGAAATAGATAAACTTTCCTTTGATAATAACAGAGGTGATGCCGCGAGTGCTTTATTGGAGGTTTTAGATCCGGAACAAAACAAAATATACACCGACACATATATTGAACAACCTTATGATCTAAGCAATGTCCTTTTTATCTGTACTGCAAACTATATTGAACAAATTCCTGAACCTTTACAAGATCGAATGGAAATTATTGAACTTACAAGTTATACAGAATTAGAAAAACTTCATATTGCTAAATCCCACTTAGTAAACAAAATATATGAATCAACAAACACAAATTCTGGTATTTTCTCTTTCTCTGATGAAATGCTTCTTTATATTATTCGTCATTACACTCGTGAGGCTGGAGTTAGAGAGTTACAAAGACAATTGGATAAAATCGCTCGTAAAATAATTAAGAAAATATCTGACAAACCTGATTTTAAAGAAAAGATTGAAAACAAAAAACAAATCGAAGCTTATTTAGGAAAGATTATTTACGATTACACAATAAAAGACGAGAACACTATGTCAGGAGTTGTTAACGGAATGGCTTATACTTCTGCCGGAGGAGATTTACTTCCTATCGAGGTTACAACATTCCCAGGGAAAGGAAACATAAGCATTACAGGAAACTTAAAAGAAACCATGAAAGAATCTGTACATGTTGCATTAAGCTTCGTTAAATCTAAAAGTAAAGAATACAAACTAGACAAAATCGATTTCTCATCTTTGGATATCCATGTTCACGTTCCAAGTGGTGGAATTCCCAAAGATGGTCCTAGTGCCGGAGTTACACTAACAACCGCTATTATCTCCAAACTTAAAGATTTTAAAGTGCCTAACAACATTGCGATGACAGGAGAAATTACTCTTCGAGGAAAAGTCGGAGTTATTGGTGGAATTAGAGAAAAAATGATTTCTGCTTTCAGAGGAGGAGTTACTGAATTTTTCATTCCAGAAGCTAACGAAAGAGATTTAATAAATGTTCCTAAGGAAGTTAAAGATAATGTTGAAGTAAATTTTGTAAAAAACTACGATGACATCTACAAAAAAATATTTAATAAATAATTTTCTTTTTTATGTTTAGTATTACAGGATTTTGGTTACTTGTAATCACTTTATCAATGGTAGTTGGAGTTTGTTTTGCTCATCCTTATATCAAAAAAATAACTAACCTCTACTGATTTTGATTAATAATCGGAATCCTTCTTTTAATCTGACAATTAAAATATCGTTTCCTTCAAGATTTTTCCGAGTTAATGGATAAAATTAAAAACAAAGATTATTTAGATAGTCGCATTTTTAGTAAAGGTCTTCTTCTTGATTTGTGCCCTTTTTGTTCCTTCACCCTAGCTATCGCGTTGATCATCGATCCTTCTAGAAAAATTGCTTCCATTATTTCCTATTTTGGAATTTTTGGTGGACTTATCACATATCTTGGAGGATTCACTCAAATAGAAAATGATCCTACTGTTGATGCTTCTTGAAATCCCGAATGATTGTTTAAAGGTTTTTCTCCCAACCCTATGTATTTCGCGATCCATTTTATCCAATTATTTTTCTGCCCTTGAGTCTTAATAAATAAAAAAAGTCACATTTCTAAAGATTATCTTGGTGCCTTCCTTTTTATCACTTCTTATTTTAGTTATGTAATTATTATGGTAAATATCTATGGAGTAACAATGAATGCGACAGGATTAGTCCCTTTTGACTGAGAATATGGCGAATATGCAAATGTAGCATCGATCCTTCATTTATCCTTCCCAATGGTTTGTATCGTCGGTTTTTTAGGAGTAACTATTTTTATCCTTTTAATGGTTTTTATTTTCAATATTATTCAAATAAAATGCGAGAAATATAACAATACTTTTTCACTAAAAGAATTCTTTATCCCTAATTTTAAAAAATATAATTAGTGCATGCTGTTGTAGCTCAATGGATAGAGTAGAAGTTTCCTAAACTTTTGGTTGGACGTTCGATTCGTCTCAGCAGCGCCATTTCCTATGCTAAAAATAAATAATATCAAATTCAAATCCAACATCTTTCTTGCTCCAATGGCTGGAATCACAAACAGCGCTTTTCGAGAATTGTGCAAAAGATTTGGTGCTTCATTAGTTTTTAGTGAAATGATTAGTGATTTAGGTATTTTTTATAACAATGAAAAAACAATCAAAATGCTTAAATTTAGTGAACAACAAAGACCAATAGGAATCCAATTATTTGGCAACAATAAAGATGAAATGACAAAAGCTGCCATATATATCGAAACTCATTTTAAACCAGATTTTATTGACATTAATTTTGGCTGTCCTGCAAAAAAGGTTGCTATATCTAAAAAAGCAGGAAGTTACTTATTAAAAACTCCAAACAAAATCTATGACATCGTTTCAAGTATTGTCAAAAATGTCAAAACCCCAGTCAGCGCTAAAATTAGAGCTGGATGAGATGAAAAACACATTAATATCATCGAAGTCGCCCAATTAATCGAAAAAGCAGGAGCATCCTTCATTACTGTTCATCCAAGAACAAAAACCCAAGAATTTTCAGGAAAAGCAGACTGAGAATTAATAAAAAAAGTAAAAGAGAATGTTTCTATCCCAGTGATTGGAAACGGAGATATTAAATGCTATGGTGATATAAACAAAATGATTCTTCAAACAAAATGCGACGGAGTCATGATAGGACGAAGCGCCATTGGCAATCCCTGAATTTTTTCAAATAAAGAACCTAGTTTAGAAGAAAGAAAAAAAGTTATCCTTGATCATCTTTCATTATTAAAAGAAGATGAGGGAGAAATAAAAGCGGTGATGTTAATAAAACCTCATATAAAAAAGTATTTATCGGGATATAAAAATAATAAAAAATATGTTGTTCAAATAATGCTATGCAAACAATACAAGGAACTTATTTCAATAGTCGAAAGTATTAAAGAAGAGTAAAAGGTTTTTAAAATCCTTAATCACTCGTTTTTACTCAAAGATAATCTCCATAACTGGCTCGAACATAAACATCTCCTTTTGTTTTACCGGTAGGGAATGCTTCTGTATTGGTATAAGTATCAGCGGTAAAAACACCGGTTTTAGTAAGGTTTATCCAAGTACATTCACTTGCGCCAATCATTCTGAAACATATTAACGGATTAGGGAATAAACTACCGGAACTAACAGGATTGTATCCTGAGGGGGTTAGGATATATTGAAAAAATGCTATTTGATACTTACCACTAATATTATTAGCAACATCAACAGTGCCCCAGCCATCAGAGAAAGGTAATGTATAAACTGCGCCAAAAAATCGCCAACCTGATTGTGGAAAAGGAAGATGATATATAGTGGTAAAACACTGGTTAATATTTCCACCTGTATAGAATTGAACCCCAGTATATGGCAAAAAATCATCACAATCGATTGGTGTATTTGAATTAGCGGCAAATGATGATGAAGTTCAGTAATTAGTTATTGCACAACTAGGATTTTTTTGCCATTCTCATTTTCCGGGAATTTGTAACTCTGCGGGTGTATTTTTTCCGTGTATTCATATGGAAGAGTTATTTGGATAATATATCTGATTCCGATTCATTTTTGAAACACCTAAACACAATAAAAGTGAAGGAATTGAAACGACAGAAATCCCGACTAAAATAGAGCTAAAAAAGCCAATTTTTTTTTTATAGAAATAGACATAATTACCTAGATTATATTTTTTTTTAAATTTTTGGAGATTTTTGTTAAAACCAGGAAAAATTTTAGGCGATTTGATCGGGTTTAAAAAGACTTATCTGCTAAAATTTTATATAGACTTATCCTATATTTAACCATAATTTACCATTTATAGGCATAACATAGATATGACAAACATATTAAAACTATTGAAAAGCAACATAGAATTTTATGAAAAATTTAAGAACGATTTTACATACAATTCAAGTGTAATTGAAGGTTAACAATAACGATAAGAGATAATAAAAACCTTCAAACTAATTTTTTAATAATGATACAGAATCACTTTATAAAAAATATAAAAAAGATGAAGTTTTAGAAAATAAGAATTTACAAGATGTTTTTGATTACTTAATTAAAACTATTGATGAAAAAATAAATACCAACATGATCAAAAAAATGCACAAAATTTTAAAACAAGGAACCGACTGACAAATTAAATATCCAAAAGCGGTAGGTTTTTTTAGAACCGATAATGTTGTTGTTGGGAAAGAGTATGATTTTGCAGATAAATGAATTCATATTGCTGCTAATATGAAAAATCTAGTTGACGATATTAATTTTATTGGAGATTTAAAAATTAACGATATCGCAAACTTTCATTGTCGATTTGAAAAAATTCATCCTTTTCTTGATGGTAACGGACGCATTGGTAGGATATTGTGTTTAAAATTATGTTTAATGCACAATGTTACACCGTTCATTATTAACGACGAAACGGAAAATGAATATGTCAATTGTGTCAGGCTATATAGTGCGTCGAATTCTTTTGAATATCTTAACCAATATTTTCAAAAACTACAAAACCTTTTTATCATAAACTATTCTTCTTATTTCATACCTGAACATCCTTATTTTGCTTCTGTTATTAATTTTCTTTCAAATAAAGATTTTGTATCACGAACTGAATTGGAAAAGATAATCCCACTTAAACGTAGTGCATTAAATAATCTGTTAAACAAAATGATTAAAGAATGCATCGTGGAAAAAACAGGAACAACAAAATCAAGTTTCTATCGAATTAAAAAAGGTATTTAGTTTATTTGGTTTTTTATTTTGAGTTTTCGTAATTCTAATTTTAATTCCTTATTCTCTTTTTCTAATATTTCTATCCTTTCAGTTAATGCTTTTATTTCTTGTTTTCCTTTTTCTAACTTTCGTTTTGCATTCTTATTTTCTTTAATAAGTTCTTTATTTTCTAAAACTGTATTCGAAGAATCGTTTCACTCATTTTGTGCAATAGCTTCTTCTTTTCAATCAATAATATCATCAGAATATTTAGTAATTAATTGAATAATATATTTATGAACTTTTCTAAATGCTCGAACAATAGTTAAAGCGAAAACATCACAGTCAGAATGAATTTCATCTTCACTTCGGTTACTCGTTGGAGGATAAAATCAACCATCCTTATACACGAATTTGCTACAATTGAGTAACGATTGTAATAAATTATTAAAAACAGCCAATTCATTTTTATCAGGAATTTCACATACTTCTAAATAAACACCAAATTTTTTATTGATCGCCATAAAATCATTATATAGTTATGTTTAAACCTGTTGATTATTTTTGCACAGATTCGGTGTTTTTATTATATTCGGAGTAAATTTTTATGCAATCTTGTAGTTTCTTGTTAGGAATAAAATATTGATTTTCGTGCTTATTTTTTTGGATTCTAACATTATTAAATCATTCATAGTATTCATCTAGTAATTTATTCACAAGTTTAATATTAATCTTATCAGAAGA
>JAITDD010000016.1 GCA_031282725.1 Mycoplasmataceae bacterium | reverse complement strand
ATTGTTTAAAGATATTCTTGGATTTACTTTATATCCAAAAGATGGTTTAATGAATGCGGGAATGAGCCTTATCGGACTTAACTCTGGTTTAATTCCTAAATAGTTCTTTTCCCTTTTCTAGCTTAGCTATTTACTTTTTTGCAATAAATTCAATTCGTTAACTTTTTGATCATATTCTTCTTTAAATTTTTTATAAAGAACTGGATTCTTTTTTTCTAGAACTGGATTCAATCTTTTTTCATATATCTCAATATCACTTTTTAATTGAAGAATATTTTTTTCTTTAACCTTTTCGTTTGAAGAATTATTATCTACCTCTTCACAATATATTCCTTCTTTTTCTCCTTTAAAAATATTTCACAATTCCAAAACTTTGTCGCCATAAGGATAAACGAATATTTTTTGGGTATTTTTAATTCCGTGTTTAATTCGATAATCTTTCGCATTAGCCCAAATTTCCACAATTTTAGAATCTTCTTTCTTTTCGTTAATCTTTATTTTTTTCGGGAAAACAAAATCAGATCTATTAAGTAGGTAAGTAGAGGTAAAAGGAATGAAACAACTAATTGCGCTTAATATTTCATTATACAGATATTTAACCAACTTACTTGTTTGTTTATCAACTTCAGTCATTTTTTTCTGAATCTCTAAATATTTGTTACAAAAAACTTCCCAAACAAATTTATAAATAAGATTAACTGCATTATTAAATTCTCACTTGTCCATATTTTTTTTAAACGAATCTAAAAAACTATTGAAAGAAGATACGATTCAAATATTAACAGGATGAAGAGAAGAAAAATCAATATCGGAAGTGTCAAGGTTTTCATCGATAAGGTTTTTAGCATTAATAATTTTGTTTTGGAAGGATCATGCGAATTCAATGATATTTTTATTGAAATTGATATCATCCCCGTTCATTGTTGTTTGACTCAATATTCCTAATCTTCAAGGATCGTTTCCATATTTGTTAATGATATCAAAAGGATCGATAACATTTCCCCAAGATTTAGACATTTTCAAACCATTTTCATCCCGAATAAGTCCATGAATATAGATAGTGTTAATAGGCAAGGTATTATCGATGTACACACATTGAAAAAACATTCTCGCCACCCAAAAGGTTAATATATCTCTTCCAGTAGATAAAAGTGAAATTGGATAAAACTTAGATAATAATTTTTTATTATTACTTTGATACTTAGTTGTTGTTAAAGGCCATAATCCAGAACTGAATCAAGTATCCAAAACATCCTTTTCTTTAATTCATTCTTCCTTATTCTTTGGTTCTTTTTGTCCAACATAGATTTCGTTTGTTTTTTTATTGTATCAAGCAGGAATAGTGTGACCTCACAATAATTGTCGACTAATACATCAATCTTGGATATTATCACATCATCTTCTTAAATCGTTTTCAAAACGAGAAGGGATAAAGCTAATATTTTCTTTTTTTCAAAGTTGATAGAATTTTTTAACAATTGGTTTCATTTTCACAAATCATTGTTTAGTTAATAAAGGTTCTACTACTTCCCCACTTCTTTCACTGTATCCAACATTGTTAATATGGGTTTCTTCTTTTGTTAATAAACCTCTTTCTTTGATATTATTTACAATTTTCTCTCTCGCCACAATTCTATCTACCCCAACAAAGTTCATGAATTTATTTTTTGCGAATTTATTTAATTTTCCATCTAAATCGATGCAACAATTAAACTTGGTTATTTTATTTCTTTTTGCAATCTGTTCGTCAAAAAAATCGCATGCAGGAGTTAATTTCATCGCCCCAGTCCCGAATTTAATATCAATCTCTTTGTCTGTAATAACTAAGATTTTTTCATCATTAATAGGGTTGATTACATATTTTCCAACAAACTTGGTGAATCTTTTATCTTCCGGATGAACAACAATATTAGTATCAACGAACATTGTTTCGGGTCTTGTAGTAGCAACTTCAATAAACAATTTCGGATTGTCTGCAAGAGCATATTTAAAGTATCAAAGTTTGGATTTTGTTTCTTTCATAATAACTTCCAAATCACTAATCGCGGTTTGCTGTTTAATATCTCAATTCGTTAATTTTAGTTTTCGATATATTAGACCATCATTGTAAAGTTTGATGAATTCTTTATTAATTAGTTTGTTCGCGTTATCATCTAGGGTAAATACTTCATAATCGTAACAAAGAGATAAACCAAGACGATATCATTGTTCGTGAATATAAGAAATCTGTTCTTTGCATCATTCGAATAATTTTGCTTTAAACTCTTGTTCTTTATAATTTTTTTTATCATCTCCTTTTTCCTTTAATACTTTCTCGAATTTTGTTTGTGCACTTATTCCAGCATGATCGGTTCCAGGGATTCAACACACATTGTAACCATTAAGTTTTTTATATCTAATCATACAGTCCTGAACACAAGCATCTCAAGCGTGTCCTATATGCAAGTGTCCTGTAACATTGGGAGGGGGTAAAACAATGCTGAATTTAGGTTTTTTAGAATCGTTTGTAGGATAGAATAGTTTTTGATCTTGTCATTTTTTAAAAATTTCTTTTTCTTTCTTCTCTTCAATTAAAGGTTTAAATTCTTTTTTTTCCATAGTCAAATTATATTTTATATATAAAATAAGCATAGACGATATTAGATTATCATTGATGATGATGTTACCAGGATGTTCGAGTTACGGATGCTATCTCATTGACCACACCTTATAAATTAATTAATAACAAATATCGAGAGAATATTTTGAGAATTCTTGTATCATTTCCATCTTTAAAAAAATTTATATATAAAATATATAGGAGTTGTATATTGTGCCCCTTTAATCGTAATATACTAGTGACACCAGGATGTCCGAGTTACGGTGCTACCTCGCTGATTGCACACCATAAAATCGCAAAAATAATCAACAGGTTTACACCCCGATTTATAATCTAGGTATGTATAAAATAATATTTTTCGGGACTTCTAAAATTAGTGCTGATATCTTAGAATATTTATTAAAAGTTAACCAAATTCAAATAGTTGCAGTTGTATGTCAAAAAGATCAAAAGAATATCCCAGAGGTTAAAAAAGTTTGTTTAAAAAATAATTTAAAAATCTACCAGCCTGATAAACTAAAACCTCTATTTAATGAAATTTCTTTACTATCCCCGGATCTTATCATCACCTGTTCTTATGGAAAAATAATCCCTTCTTGTTACCTTAATCTGCCAAAATACAAATGCGTAAACATCCACACATCCTTTTTGCCACTTTTAAGAGGACCCAACCCGATTCGATATGCGATTATGCAAAACCTTGAATCTACAGGTGTTAGTTTAATGTATATGGATGAATCTATGGACACTGGTAACATTATTTTTCAAGAACAGATAAAGATACAAGAAAAAGAAACTTACACTTCCTTATACCAAAAACTAACGTCATTAGCCGTTTCGATACTAGAAAAACACCTTTTTTCCTTATTCTCTTCGTCCTTAGTTTCTTATCCCCAAAACAATGAAAAAGCTACATACTCTTCCAAATTAACAAGAGAAGACGAAAAAATAAATTGGAATAAAGATTGCGTTTCAATAGATTGTTTCATTCGTAGTTTAAAAGATGAGCCAATTCCTTACACAGAATATGAAAATGTATTGGTAAAAATCCACGATATTTCTTATTCTATCCAAGATACTGACTCTTCCATTTTAGAAGGAACCATAATTTCTTACGATAAAAAAGGAATTCATGTTAAAGTTAAAGATGGAATCATAAATATTGAAAAATTACAAATTCCTGGGAAAAAACCAATTCTTTTTAAAGATATGATAAATGGGAATCATATATTTAAAGTTGGAAAGAAATTTAACTAGTAATTTCTGTAAAAACTACATCAACGCCTCGATAATATAAAGAATGACTATTATAATCCTCAACAGCCCTAGCATCAGAAAAAGTAATTAAAATCTCTTTATTACTATTTATAGAGAATTTTGCTTTCGCTTCACCACCACCGCCTGGGGTGGTAATTAGTGATTCTAAAAAGATGCTTCATGCAGCTTCGCTACCTTCTATATCAATTTTAAAAGAAGGAATGGAATGTTTATAAACAAGGTTAGCTTCATAATTTAAATATTCTCAATAAAGGATATCGTATTTATTTTGTTTATTTGTTATTTCTTGCAATAATGTCGTTTCAATTAATGAATCATTGTCTGAATCAAGCGGAATAGAATGTTTATCGCAAAAATCGCATCTATTCAAAATCGCTTCCATCAAATCAACACTATCTTGAACAGAATCAACTTCAACATTAGAAAAAGTAGCGATATTGATATATTTATTTGTCCTTTTCTGATTAGAACAACTTGTTAATAAAGTAGATAAAGAAACAACGGAAGCGATAGCGAATAAAGGAATAATAAATTTAATTATTTTTTTATTTAATAACATACCATAATTATAATTTATGCATCATATGCTTCCTGTTGAAAAAGTAGAAAAAGACAACAAACTATATTTTTCTTGAACTAAGCATTTATTCTTCTTTGCGTCCATCCTTATTGTTCTTACTATTGCTATTGTTTGATTAGTTGTTCAAAAAACTGAAGACATTTCAATAAATCCTATTGTTAAATATGTCCCCTTCTTTGTTATTACCCCAATCTCTTTAATAATCTGATTTGTTGGCTTTCATTTTAGTCAAAAAGATATCAATTTGATTAAAGTTAATATTTCTAAAAGAACTTTGGCGATGTATTTTCTTTCTAACATAATTTATTGTTGCGAAATTATTTTAATCACTATTCTTTTCCTTTTATTTGAAGTTGTTTTCCCTAATAATAACATAAAAATCGACTCAAGAATAGAATATATCATCCTTCTGGTAATTTCCGGTACCATATCCTTATTTTCTATTACTTTTTATCGTTATTCCGTTTATCGAATCGAATATGAAATTTATAAAAAAAGATACTCTAAATAATGAGTGAAAAGATTATTAAAGGTTATCTTATTAAAAAGAATAAGTACAGAAGTTTCGATCAAATTATCCAATTCCTTGATACTAACGGAAATAAAATTACTTGTTTAAGTTTGGGAAGTTTAAAAGTAAGTTCAAAAAACGGCATGAATCTTTTCATCGGTTCTTTAATAGAATTCATTATTTTCCAATCTCGTTTACCAGAAAAAATATCAAAACTTAAAAAATGCCACATCATTGAAATATTTGACTGAAAAAAAGCAAACGATAAATCTTTTCTTCTTTTAAATAATATTATTTCCTCCTCCGCCTACACAAGTGTGGAATTTTTCTCTTTTTATAAAGACTGCTTAAAAACTATCCAAAACGATTCTTTAATACAAGAAGATAAAATAATCTATGTCCTCAAATCTTTTTTATCTTTAACAATGATTTACATCGACCCTTCCTTAAACGACCCTTTTCTAAACACTGTTGAAAGAAAAAGAAGTTACATCAATCAAATTATCGAATACATTAACAAAACCATAAAAATTAATCTTTCCTTATATTAAAAAACTAAGAGATAAAATCGAAATGAGATTTTCCTTCGATCTTTACTCCTACTTGTCCATCATATAGAAAACAAGGATTTAATAAAAAAGTGGCAACAGGATTATCTGGGTTTGTAAAATCAAAAGCAAAACGAGAAGAGTAAGAACAATATGGGATATCAATACTATTGACGGAGATATTTTTTCATCCAGCGTTTCCACTATCACTAATTAAGCTTGCAATTTCAGGGATTAAGCTAAAAGTATCTTCTGTATAAACATTTCCTGTATCATATACATTTTTAGTAAGAGTTTTTTTGATTTTAAATTTAAATGATGAACCATTAAACAAGACATTTTTTAAGTCAATCTCTTTAATATTTTTTGTTAGTAATTTATCATATATTTCTTCTGCCTGGTTTCCATGATTGTAATTGTCGTCGATAAAATAAGCATCACAAAAGTTTTTTCCCATTAAATTGCAACAAGGAAAATATACCCCAGATTCCACCCCAGTAACCTTATTTTTAGAGTTAGTAGGAATATCAGTTTCACTTAAAGCAACAGGAGAATGGTTATTTAATCAAGTTCGGTGGATTGAAGAGTATTTTAAAGGTTGAGGAAAGTCTAAGGTTGTGTCAGAATAATCGTATGATTTTTCACTATTAGCAGCCAAAGAAAAGAATACACCAACTAATTTTCGATCAAAATCGTACATTAATATATCCTCGCTTGGTTTAATTTCTCTTACTCCAATTATTTTGTAATCGTGGAGATGAATCATAACAATAACAGGGATTCTAACAAAAGAAAAAGCGGGGGTGGTACATTCGGCATTAATTTTACATTCAAAATCGATAAAGTTTTTGCTTGGTAAATCATACGCATAGTCAACAACAAATTCAGCTTTTCCAAATTTAATGTCCATACCCCAATTATCCATCAATTGCACTCTTCTTAAATTTTGTTGACACATTTTCATGAAACAAACAAAATTAGCATAGAAAAGGTTTTTAATTTTATCTTTTTCTTCAGGAACATATTTGTTGTATTGATTTGGTTGAATATTTAAAAAATCCAGAACTTGATCTGTTTCAAACCCAATGGAAGATTTATCACTTTTATTTATTTCTGTAACATTATTTCAATCTATGACTTCATTAAAAGAGATTGTACATTTTTCATTGATTACTTCTTCTTCATCGTCTCTTTTAACAATTATTTCTTCTGTTTGTTTAACAATAGAACGATCTTTGTTGAAAAAAACTCCGTGACATGTAAATAAAGTTTGATCAACATCGGGAATTTCATCTGTAAGAGGTATTGTTACACTAATAGTATTTTTAATATGTTGAATATTTCAATTTTCTTTTTGTTTAATATAAGTATTTTTAAAAAATCGTCCCGGGATAATATCGCAGTCAAAATCACTTGGGTTAATTCCAAAAAAATCGCATGAAAAATGTATACTCTCCCCTTTTATACACATAGTATTTCGATTATGAACAAGAAGGTCCACACTAGAAACCGAACAAGAATTTAAAGAAAAGCTAAAAGGAATTAAAAAAATAAAAAGAGTAGGAAAGATAAACTTTTTTTTGTTCATTAGTGATTTGTTATATTATAAAAATTCTTTTTATTTTCTTTGATTTTAATAAGGATAAGCTTTGAAAATAAGGAACCATTTCAATAGTTATGGCCTAATCCAAAAAATGAAAAATATGAAGTCTATCTAGAATGCAATTTCCTTGAAAGAACCGATTAGAAAAAAACAAGATAAAACTTTAATTAGTTTTAACAAATGTATTGCGCGAATTAGGTTGAGGTGTGTTGATAGATTTTTGTGCCGTTGTGTATCGAAAATCAATATATCATTCATCGACGGTATTTATGCTTGAAGTTGTATTTTTTAAACACAATCACCCAAGATTTTCACCAGTACCATCCCGACCAAGTTTTGCAACCCCTTTGTAACCATTGTAATTAGATACTGAAAAAAAATTTCCTGGATCAGATTCTCTTTGATAGTTCGGAGTTGGTAAATTTTTTACTATAAATGTTCAAGCGTCGGTACTTGCATTAATCGGGTATCCCGTCGGATCGTTATAAAAATTAAACCACACTGTTGATTGTTTTTGATAAAGGTATCATAAAGGAGGCTTGGCACCACTATTTTTTTGTCATTTGACATTGTTGGAATTTGATAAATCTATAACAGCATCTGTTTCTTCAAAAGATCATGTCCCACCGAATAAATCATTCATTTTTTCTGATGTAGTTTGAACAGAACCATCTTTCACAGTTATTGCGTATCCAATGGGAAAAATTAATTGTTTTTGATCAAATTTAGATACCCCTAAACATAGCAATAAAGAAGGAATTGAAACAACAGAAATACCGACCAAAATAGAGCTAAAAAAGCCAATTTTTTTTTTAGAAAAAGACATATTATTTTTATTATAGCAGAATGTCTTTGATGAACTAACATACATTTGGGGAAAGTATTATGCGATCTCAAATATGAAGATAAAAGAGAATTTCACAAATATATTTCAAAACTAATACTTAAAGACTCTGATGGTTTATACGATTATCTTAAAGGAGCAAAAAAAGAAAATATATGATAGAGAAAAATATTTCATACTGTTTTTCTTTTGATCTAAATACCAATAAATTATTAAAGTACACTCACTCAAAAAATTTAGCATATTATGAAATTAAGAAATTTCTTGTCAACGAACTAGGCTTCATTCATATAAAAGACAGCGACTATATAACACCGAAAATTTCAAAAACACGATTTAACATAATTAATAACAAAATAATCGGAAAATTTATTCATATCTTTGATTGCTTCAATAAATTTCAAGCAACAGAAGTTGACAAAAAAAATATTGATATATTGGAAAAATTTGAAGGAATTATCGATAAAAACCCTGAATTAAAACAAGAACTTCAAAAAGTGAGAAAAGATGTGGAACAAGGTCTAGCCTGTGATCATAAAAATATTTTCCTATTTAACGAAATAAGGAAAGAATCAGAAGAAGAAAGGTTTATGCAAGAGAATAAGCAACTAAAAGAAACGATTAATGAAAAAGATACAGAAATCAAAAAGTTAAAAGAAGAAAACAAAAAACTAAGATTAATAAACTGAAACAATAATTTAGTGCAAACTCCTAAAAAATCGAAAAATGTTAAAAAACCAAAAATATAATTAATTGATGAAATTTAATATAAAAAATCTCAATGTTAATTTGGACGAAAAACCTTTTTTAAAAAATATCAGTCTCTCTATTTCAAAACCCGAAATTATTTTATTAATGGGAAATAATGGACAAGGAAAAACCACGTTACTAAAAACAATTATGAACCATTATTCCACCAAAATTGTTTCTGGGGAAATTAAATTCAATAATACCGAAATATCTTCCTTAAATACTTATGAAATAGCGAAACAAGGAATTTTATACATCCCCCAGACTCCTCTTGAATTCGATTCTATTCAAACAATGAGTTTTTTAAAAAATATAAACGAAGTCAATAAAAAATTAAGCTTTTCTGAACTTTATTCTCACATAAAAAACTTCATGCTTAAATACGACTTACCTGAGGAATTGTTAACGCGCTTCCTTAATAATGATTTCAGTGGCGGACAGAAAAAGAAAATGGAGTTATTGCAAGCCTCCATTATTGATCCAGAACTTTATTTGATCGATGAAATTGATAGTGGTGTTGATTTTGATTCATTAAAAAAAATTGCTCAATACATTAACTCTTTGAAAAAAAAGAAAATTTTTATTATTGTATCGCACAACTATGAATTTATTAAATTAATCAAACCACAACAAATAATCATAATTGACAAAGGGAAAATAATCAAAAAAGGCGGTTATGCTTTGATTAATAAAGTTAAGAAAGAAGGAATTAATAGCTTTTTAAAAAGTAATATCAAAACCAAAGATAACGTTTGTTTCTTTATAGAAAAACCCACAAAGGCTTCAAAAAAATAATTTCGATTATAATATTTGTATGGCTGATATTAAAGTAGAAAGCAATCATAAAAACGATTTCCATCCTGTTAATATCTCTTTAACTATTAAATATCGTAAAAGAATGATTCTTATTGTTTTTAAATCTCTCTTTATTGATGTTGTTTTACTTATTACTGGAGTACTTTTGACAACACATGAACAAAAAATATCCGATCCACAATTATACTATGAACATGCAATAGGAACCGCTCTTTATTTCATCGGTTTATTAGGATTTATTACTTCTGCATTAGCTGCGGCTTATTTTTCTGGTTCTTATTTTGTTCACAGACATATTCTTAAAGTTTCTAATCACTCTTTAACTCAAGCTCATGTTTCTTCCACAACTTCTTCGTCTACTACGATATAGTAATTTTCTGCAATGAAAAAAATAATGAATAAACCACAAAAAAAATCTACAAACATGAAAAACAAACCCGTATCTATGAAAAAAGTCATAATAAGTAAACCTCAAAAGGCATCTCCTATTAAAACTGAAGTGAAGAAAATTACCCCTTCCAATCCTTCATCTAGTTCTGGATTCGATCTTGTTAAAAAATCTAACGCAAAAGATATTATTGCTATCTCTATTGATGGTTCTTTAAAAGACTTATCTTTTCTTGTTCCCTCTGATATTTCCGATGAATCTTTAAAATTTATTTCAAAATCCTCAATTGAAGGATTAGATATAATCCGTCATTCTTCCGCACATTTAATGGCTGCCGCTATTGAAAAAATATATCCCGAAACTAAATTCGCTATCGGACCTAGCATCGAAAATGGATTTTACTATGATATTGATTTAGATAAAAAAATATCTGAATTTGACTTTGGTAAAATCGAAGAAGAAATGAAAAAACTTGTTGATGCTGATGTTAAATTTATTAAAAAAATTATCTCCAAAAAACAAGCATTAACTCTTTTTAAAAAGAATCCTTACAAAATAGATATTATTCAAAATCTCCCTTCTGATGCCGAAATATCTATCTATGAAATTGGAAACTATATCGATTTATGTTGTGGACCTCACGTACCTTCCACTCGTTACTTAAAATATTTTAAATTAACAAAAGTAAGTGGTGCTTATTGAAAAGGCGATCAAAAAAATAAACAGCTTCAAAGAATATATGGAACCGCATGAGATAGTAAGGCTGCATTAGATAATTGATTTGTTTTCTTACAAGAATGTGAAAAAAGAGACCATAAAAAAATATGTAAAGTTATGGACTTATGTCATTGAGAACCAGAATATGCACCAGGAGCCGCTTTCTGACACCCTAACGGTTGATTCGTTTGACAAAGTCTTGTCGGTTGATTAAGAGATATTAAATTCAGAAACGGATACGTTGAAGGACACACTCCAAGAGTTATGAATCGAGTTCTTTGAGAAACTAGTGGACACTGAGCTCACTATGGAGAACATAACTATGGTGGAAAAACTCAAGACCAAATGCAATTTGCTGTTAAACCAATGAACTGTCCTGGTGGTATTTTAATCTACAATTCTTCTCCTAAATCTTACAGAGACTTACCAATTAGATTAGCAGAATTCGGTGAAGTTAATAGATTTGAAGCAAGTGGTTCTTTAAACGGATTACTTCGATGCCGTGAATTTACCCAAGATGATGCTCATGTTTGATGTACCGAAGAACAATTAGAGGCTGAAATTATTAATATGCACGATATGTTCTATAAGCAAGTATATAACGTAATTGGATTTAAAGATGAAAATATTCGTATCGTTTTAAGTCTACGTCCAGAAAACAGAATCCCTAACAGAGAACATATTTGAGACGCTAGCGAAAAATATCTTGAAAATGTTTTACAAAAAAAGCAATTAAAATATACATTAGCTCCAGGAGAAGGTGCCTTCTATGGTCCTAAATTGGAGTATTCTTTTAAAGATGCTGTCGGAAGATGATGACAAATTGGAACTATCCAATTAGATATGAACCTTCCTGAAAGATTTAATATGACTTATGTTGGAAGCGACGGAAAAAAACATACTCCTTGTATGCTTCACGCTGCTTGTTTTGGTTCACTAGATCGATTCTTAGGTATGTATATTGAAACTATCGAAGGAAAATTCCCTTTATGATTCAACCCAGTTCATGCCTGTATTATTAATGTAAATTCTGAATCTTCTCCTTTCTGTGAAAAAGTTTATCAAAAATTAAAAGAAGCAGGTTTACGAGTTAAAATTGATTTAGAAAACAAAACCGTTCAACAAAAAGTAGCTATCTATTCTCAAGCAAGAATCCCATATCTTTTAACTATTGGAAAGAATGAAGAAAAAACTAATAGTGTTTCTATTAAAATATTTGGATCTTCCTCCTCTTCTCCAATTGTAATGAAAATTGATGAATTTATTAAAAAAGTTCAAGCAAAAATTGACAAAAAAGATATCGATTTTAACCTTTAATTTATATTTAAAAATATAATATTAATATATGTCAAAAATTAAATATTTCAAAAATTTTTTCTTTCCTGTTGCTGCTGGAACAATATTGCTTTCCTCTTCTGTTTCTTTTTTAACAAGTTGTAGTAAACAACAACAACCCAAAAATGAATCTTTCAAATTGAATGCCTTAGATTCTATTTTAGGAATTGTTGATTTACCTATGCATAATATTGTTTATTTAACATTTGAACAAATAGCACAAAATATTCTTTCCGAAACTTTCAATGATAAAAAAGCCGACAACACCGTTTATCATCTTTTCGCTTCTGCCAATAAAATCCTATATTCTAATCAAAAAACCGAATTTAGCAATACTGATAATTTTCAAGTTTTAATTGATTCTGCTAAAACCGGTGAATTGCAAAAATGTAGCGATGGCGGTAATTGAAAAACCTTTTTAACTTGTTCTGATAATTTTAAAAAGAAATTGTCACAAAAAGATGAAACAGCAAAAGCAACCGCTATCTCTTATTTCTATTCCCAAGTTAATTCTCACGATGATTTAAAAATAGCTGAAGTATCAATTATTTTTGATGACAACTCTTTATATCAAGCAGATCTTTATAAACTAGTTTCTGAGGCATTCCCTACTCTTTCTTTAACTGAATTTGTTAACCTTTCTTTATCTCAACTTTACACATTACTTACAACCTCTAAAAACTTATCTGCAAAATGATGAGTTAGTTTCTCTGAATTTATTTCTGGTTACTTCAACAAACTTGATGCGCAAAACAAAATAAAAGCTTCTGCGATTGATGAAATAGAAAAAATTAAAAACTCAACAGCTTTTTTAAATAACAAAAATTCCACTCTTATCCAAATCGCTCTTAATTCTTCAAACTTCGCTCAAACTATTGGCGAAATTAATAACCTTTCCTCTACAATTTCTAATATCCTAAAAACTTCTGTAGGAGACATTAATTCTATAACTCTTACCGTATTTCTTTCTGATAGCAATATTGATAAATTGAAAAAAAGTTTTGCTACTCCTTCTTTATGAACTCAATTAAAAAATAGTGCTAAAACCTTTTATGATAGAATAATTCTTCTTTAAGAAAACCTCCGCTTCTATCTTTCGTTTATTAAACAATAAAATTAATTATCTTCCCTTTTACATAAATTACTTTCTTTGCACTCTTTCCTTCCAAATATTTTAAAAACTTTTCATCCTTCATAATCTTCTTTTCAATCTCACTTTGAGTTTCATCTTCCTTACATTCGACACACATTCTTAGTTTTCCGTTAATTTGGACAGGAAGCATAGTTTCATCATTTTTTATTTTATTTTCATCATATTCAGGAAAAGGTTGATTAAATAGTAAAGTATTATCATTGAAAACAATTTCATTAATCTCGTCAGCTAAACAAGGGGTAAAGAAAGATAAAATTGTTAAAAAACCTTTAATATGTTTTTTTAGAAATAAAGTATGTTTAACACCTTCATTCATAAAAATCATCATATCGCTAACGACAATATTATGTTTCTTTTCTTCTAAATGTGATGATACATTCTTAACAAAAAGGTTATATTTAGATTCTAAAGCTTTATCAATCTTTTTCTCATCCTCTACAACTTCGATCTTATTTTGTTCTTTGTTAGTAAAAAAAGCATAAATCCTATCCAATCATTTTCTAACTCCTTCTATTGTATTATTGGATCACGGGAAAGTATTATCGTGCGGACTCATAAAAGATATTCCGATCCTTAAAGCATCTGCACCATAAATATTAATGATGTCGGAAGGATTAATCACATTACCCCATCTTTTACTCATTTTCCTTCCATCTGCCGCTAATACCATACCATGTTCAACTCTTAATTTGAAGAAATCTTTAATACTTGAATCAATAAATCCTGCCTCTTGTAAAAATTTAAAAAAGAAACGAGCATAAAGGACGTGTCCATTAGTATGTTCTTTCCCGCCGAAATAAATATCGACAGGTAATCATTTATCAATTAGTTTTTTTCCTTCTTGCGAATCAATATTTTTATAAGAACCGTCAGCATTTTTCATTAAGTAGGCAATATAGTATCACGAACTTGCGGCACTTCCTGGCATTGTATTTGTTTCTCTTACATAATGCTTTTTGTCAATAATAATATTTTTTCATTTCTCAGCGTTATCCAAAGGGTTAGCATATACCCCCGTTTTTTCGAAATTATAATCATCAAATTTTGGTAAAACAACAGGCAAGGTTTTCAAGTCAACAAGATGAGGAATACGTTTTTCGTCATAAATGATAGGGAAAGGTTCTCCTCAATATCTTTGTCTACTAAAAGTTCAATCGTGTAGTTTAGTTGTTGTGTGTTTTTTTAACCATCCTTTGTTTTCTCCAAACTCTATTGCTTTTTTTATCGCCTCTTTTTTATTTAACCCATTTAAAAAATCAGAATTAATGTGGATTTGTTTTTCATTTTCCTCTTCATCCTCTCCTTTTTCAACTACTTCAATAAAAGGTAAGTTGTATTTTGTAGCAAATTCTTTATCTCTTTTATCCAAAGAAGGAACTCCCATTACCATTCCTGTAGCATAATTGTTTAAAACATAGTCGCTGATGTAGATGGGAACCTTCTTATTATTAAAAGGATTTATTGCATACAACCCTAAAAATACACCGGTTTTTTCTTTGTTCTCTTTTCTTTCTAACTCTGTTTTTTGTTTTGTTTTTTCTATGTAAGAAACCACTTCTTTTTCATTCTTCTTATTAATTAAATCTTTAACAATCTCATTTTCTGGTGCGATTACAATGAAAGAAACACCAAAGATAGTATCGATTCTTGTAGTGAATGCTTCAATTTCTTTATTTAAACCTTCAACTTTAAAATTTACAATAGCCCCATCACTTAATCCGATCCATTGTTTTTGAATGTTGGCGCTAGGTCAAGTTTTATCATCTAAAGTCTCACTTAGTTTTTTTGCATATTTAGTAATTTCGATCGCTCATTGTTTTAAGGGTTTTTTAATAACTGGATATTCGCCTCTTTCACTATACATCTTGTTATCCTTCATAATAATCTCGTCATTTGCTAATACAGTATGTAATTGTTCACATCAATTAACATCAATATCTTTTAATTCAGCAAGTTTGTTTTTTACTAATTGGGCGAAGATTCATTGAGTTCCTGCGTAATATTTAGGATCTGTTGCATCTATTTCGAAATCCCAATCAATCATTCCGCAAAACTGTTTAATTTGATTTCTCATAATAACAATGTTTTGTTGAGTGAAAATGTTAGGGTCTTTATTATTTTTAATAGCGAACTGTTCTGCAGGCAATCCGAAAGAATCTCATCCGCAAGGACATAGAACATTGAAACCTTTTGCGTGTTTGTAACGAGAATGGACATCGATAAAACTTCACCCTAAAGCATGTCCCATGTGTAAAGCGGCACCGCTTGGATAAGGAAATTCGTTTAAAGCGAAGTATTTAGGCTTATCACTTTCAATATCAACCTTATATATCTTTTTTTGTTCTCATATTTTCAGTCATTTTTTTTCGATTAAACTATGATTGTACATCTTTTTTTCACTAACTAGATAGCGAGGATATAATAATTATATAATATAAATATATGCAAAAGTGTACAATGGCAAAAAATGAACAAATGTTCAAAGATCGTACTTGATACGAGATTGATGCTACTGATGTTATTTTAGGAGATTTAGCTGTTTATGTTGCTAACTTACTTAGAGGAAAAAACAAACCAATCTTTACCCCTAATTTAGATTGCGGTGACTATGTTATTGTTCGTAATGCTAAAAAAATTAAATTAACAGGAAACAAACTTGTTGACAAAAAATATTATGATAACTCTTTATACATTGGTGGAATGAGATGTCGTAATGCTCAAGAAATGGTTGATAAATTCTCAGAAGAACTTATTTATGAAGCGGTAAAAGGAATGATTCCTAAAAACAGATTAGGAAGAAGCGTTATTGGAAAACTTTTTGTTTACAAAGATGAAGGAAAAAAACACGAATCTCAAAAACCAGTTAAGGTACAGGTAGCATAATATGGATAAAATGGAAAAAATAATTGGTTTAGGTCGTCGTAAAAGTTCTGTTGCTCATGCTTCTTTATCTCCTATTAAAGACGAGAAGAACAAAATAACTATTAACGGAAAATCTCCTGAAACTTTTTTTCCTAATAAAATCATTATCCAAGATATGATGCAACCTTTAGCTCTTTTAAATGAAAAAGCTGGATATTTCGAAATTAAAGCAAAAGTTGATGGTGGTGGATTCACTGGACAAGCTGGCGCTATTAGACTTGCTATCGCTAATGCTTTAGTTAAATATGACAAGAAATTAAAAAAAGATTTAAAAGCTGCCAAACTTATCACCCAAGATAGAAGAGTTAAAGAAAGAAAGAAATTTGGTAAATATGGTGCAAGAAGATCTCCTCAATTCGTTAAACGTTAATTTCTTTTATGAGTAACGACTATTTACTAGATCTTTTTTCAAAACAAAAGAAGTTTTTTGATTCCTCTATCACTAAAAATCCCCACTTTTGTAAAATGCACCTTATCAAGCTTAAAGAAGTGATTATTGCTCATCGTTTTCAAATTCTGGAAGCTTTAAAAAAAGATTTAAACAAATCCGAGAATGAATCGTTTATCTGTGAATATTTAATTGTTATGAATGAATTAAAATACATGATAAAAAAAATCAAATCATTTGCAAAAAAAAGAAGAGTTTGTTCTTCTTTAACAACAATCTTTTCTAAATCCTACATCATTAATCAACCTTATGGCAACGTTTTAATTTGCAGTCCTTGAAACTATCCATTCCAACTTTCATTAATTCCTCTTATAGGTGCTATCGCTTCAGGAAACACTGCTTTCTTATTACTTTCTGACCAAACCCCATTCATTAACGAAGTAATCAAATCAATAGTTCATGACACTTTCGAACACGATTATGTTTCTGTTATTACAAAAAATGAAGTCGCTTATGAAAACCTTTTTGATGTGAAATATGATTTTGTCTTTTTTACAGGAAGCAAGAATGTCGGAAAAATCATTGCGGAAAAATGTGCTTCTACTCTGACCCCTTACATCCCCGAATTGGGAGGTAAATGTCCTTGTATAGTAGATGATTCCTCAAATTTGGAAAAAGCAACAAGAAGAATTGCTAGAGGAAAATTATTTAACGCAGGACAAACTTGCGTTGCGCCAGACTATGTATTGGTTCATGAAAATGTATACGAACCTTTTATCCAACTTTTAAAAACCAAAATCGAAAAGTTTTCCCGTGACAGTATCGATTCTTCTTCCTTTCCTAAAATAATCAATCTCACCCACTTTCATCGTCTATTCTCCTACATAAAAAACGATAACTTAGTATTTGGAGGAAAAGTGGATGAACACAACCTTCTAATTCATCCCACTATCATTAATGAAAATCCAGATGAAGAAATCTTTGGTCCTATCCTTCCTGTTTTAAAATACAAAGATATTAATGAAGCTATTTCTTTAATTAAAAAACACGACAAACCTTTAGCATTATACATTTTCTCGAAAAATAAAAAAAACATAGCCTCTCTTATTTCCAATATTGATTCGGGAGGAGTTTGTGTGAATGAAGTTTTAATGCAAATAGCAAACCATCACCTTCCTTTTGGCGGAGTCGGATTAAGTGGGGTTGGTTCTTATCACGGAAAATATAGTTATGCAGCTTTCTCTCATCCTCGAAGTGAATTAGTAGGGTCAAATCACCTAGATTCTTCCCTATTTTACCCTCCTTGAACTAGATTTAAAATGCATATAATAAAATTATTATTTAAATGCTAACCTCTAAAAAAACTGCCAAAATTTATGGTTTTAGTGCTTTGACTCTTTACATATCTTGTTTAGTCCTTTTAATATTGGATCATAACGATATTCTTAAAGGGATCAATACCCTAACCCTTCCTTTATCCCGTTTTCTTTTTGAATGTTGCAGTATCGCCTTTATTTCTTGTGCTATTTGATATTCTTTGTTCCAAAATGGCAAAGCAAACATAAAAGAAACATGAAATAAAAACAAATTTGTTACTTTTGCTTTATTCTTCTGTTTTGTCGCGGAAAGTATGAAACTTTTTCCCGTTATCGAAACTTTTGCTTTAGGAGCTTTTTTTCTAACTCACATCTTTTTTATCCTTGAATGCTTTAAAATCAGAAAATTCAAACCCTTCGATCTTTACATTCTTGCTATCTTCATTGTTATCTCCATTGCTTTTTATTTATCAATGATGAATAAATTAAATAGTAACGACAATATAGGAGGAGGTGGAATTATTGGACTTTTATATAAAATCGCCATCCCTTTATATATTTGTTTATTAGGAATATCTTGCTGAAGAGCCATCCTTTTATACAACTCCACCTTATCTGTCCCTTTATTGATTGGCGTTTTAATCTTCTACATATCTGATTTGATTGTGGTAAGTGGATTAACTGCTGACATTCCTGAATTAAGTTATGACACTGTTGTTTGAGTCACATATCTTCCAGCTATTTTCTTTGTCAGTATTACTAATGTCGATTTCTTAAAAGAATTAAAAAGTAATTGGTAATAACTAATCAAGTCTTTTAGTCGAGTCAAACGAAATGACTGGAATCTAAAAATAATAATGGACCGTGATTGTATTCAAAGCAATGGTTAAATGCAATAGTGGTTTTCCCAGTATTAAAATCAAATTCAAAATTAAGTCTACTCATATATTGATACCATTCAAAATCCTTCCCATCAATTTTTATCTTTTCCCAATTGCTATTTTGTGGATCTTGGATAATATTTAGAAAAATAATCTTGTCATCTAAGTTATCGAATATATATGTGTTAACATCACCTTTTAATTCTTGATATATTTTTTTGATGTAGAATTTTTTGTTGATAAAATCAGAATCGATTTGAACGGGATTGATATTTACAGATAATGTTTGTTCGATTTGTTCTGCTTGACTAACATCATCATAAAAATAATCAGTTTGGTTATTTAAAATTTTTTCACAATAAAGTTCTGTAAACAATTTTCCATTCAAATTGTAACAAGGTATCCAAAAACCACTATTTACTCCACTTCCATACACATCAGAAGCTAATCCGACAAAACCAGCATTATTAACCCAAAAAACATGATTAATGGCAATTTTGAACAAGTTTGCAATATTGACATCCACATTTACTGAGTAATGAGACTCTTTGTTAATAGGAACCAATGATAAAAAATTACCTAAAAGTTTTCTTTCCTTATCATAAAGTAATATGTCACCTTTTGACTTTTTTGTAAAACATCCGATGATTTTATAACCCTCCATATAAATATTAATTTTAGCAGAACATTTGGCGATTCTTGCAATATTTCCTGTAAAATCCAAATCAACATTAATGTATAAGAATGTTTTTGTTGATATGTCATAAAGATAAGAAATATTAACAAGCAAACTATCAAATAAAAGATCAGCTTTCATTTTTAAAGCTTCGATACCGATTTTTCGAAAGTTTTGTAATACGAAAAGAACAAAACAAGCAAAATCAGCGTGGAAGATATGTTTTAAACGGCGAAAATCTTCATATGCATATTTTCCATTCGTCGGTGTGGTAATGTTTAGAAAAGAAGAGGAAGTAAAAGGATCGGAATTTGATGATGGGTTGGCGAAATATGTATCCTCCAAATAAGGTTTCTCGTTTATAGAAAAAGAAAGATTATCAGCAAGATATGGCAGATATAAATTTTTGTAGCAAACTATGGTGTCTGTTTTTTTAACAATGGTATTATTCTTATTAAAAAAAACCGCTCTAAAACTGAAAAAATTAACTTCAAAATTGTCAATATTTTCTGATAAAGGAATTGTTACAAATATGGTATTATTCACAATATTTTGTTCCATTTTATTCATATCAAGATAAGAAGGTTCAAAGTTTAAACCAGGCTCTAATTTTCAAGAGAAATCGGAGATATTGAGGCCAAAAAAGTCACATGAAAACTTAATTTTTTCACCTTTTCCTATCAATACATCACTCTTGTTAGGTTTGACTAAAACATTGCTTACAGAACAGGATGTTAACGAGAAGAAAAATGGTGTCTGAAAAGCGAAAATAAGTGTGGTCAAAAAAGCCAATTTTTTTTTTAAGAAAACAAACATTAAACTACTAAAATTATAAGATAATAAGGATTCTATTAGACTAAAAATCTGGGTTTTCGCAACATAGTGTGCTATGATTTTTGCTTAGCATATTAGTTTGAAGTTTTTGAGATAATTTTTGTTTGCTCTTAAAACAGCTTTTTTCTGTATATAAGAATGAAGCAAAAAGCGAAATTTTTAATCAAACTCAGTTTCAAGTTCTTTTAGTTTTTATCTTGGACTTCATTTAAAGAAATATTCATTCCATCAACTCCTGGATTATTCATTACTTGGGTAGTAAGCATATCAATTACATTTTGATTCAAGATATTAGAGTTAGATTTTAATAATGTGATTTGTAACTCTTTTACAGCATTTGGAATGTATAAACGGTGCAGTGCGATAATACTTCCTCTTGCTGCATTTAATTTAGTAATTTCAAAGTGTTTATCAGATTCTTCAACATAAATGTTTAAAGGAGATTTTTGTTCCAAAGAACGTAAAGAAACACCCTCTCTTATTTTTGTAATCTTATCAAGGTGATTAGTTCATTGGAAATCTAGATTTTGAATAAGAATATCTTTTAAAACATTATTAGAAGTTTCTTTGATACAGTTAATACGAATATCAACACTCATTGTTAATAACTCCTCTATGTTTGCTTTTGCATCATCTAAGTTCTTGTTTTTAAAATATTCGGGATTAATAACATAAGCATTGAAAAGAAGGTTATTTAAAAGCATTGCAACTTTAACGTTATCGATTAGTAACTCATTATGCTCATCTATGTTTAGATTAACAATTTCTCGACTAACATGTTTAATCATATTTTTTAAGATTACTTCATTATGTCTTCCACTTAAAATATCGTCTCGTTGCTTATAAATAAGTTCTCTTTGATTCGCTAATACACTATCGTAGTCTATTAAGTTTTTTCTAGTATCAAAGTTTAATCCTTCAATCTTCTTTTGGGCGTTATTTAATAATTTATTAAAGAATCAAGAGTCATATTTATCATCTTCCAAAATCTTTTCGTTAGACTTATCTAGTTTATCTATTGCGAATCGTTTGAAAAGTTCATCTTGTAAAGAGATAAAAAATCGTGTCTCTCCATTATCACCTTGTCTTCCACTTCTTCCTTTTAACTGATTATCAATTCTTCGGCTTTCATTTCTCTCTGTTCCTATAACATATAACCCGCCTAATTCTTTAACTCCTTCTGCTAAACGAATATCAGTTCCTCTTCCTGCCATGTTTGTAGAAATAGTAATAGCTCCTTTTTCTCCGGCGTGTTTAACGATTTCGGCTTCCTTTGCATGATTCTTCGCATTTAAGATTTCAAATGGTAATCCTTTATTTTTTAACATTAAACTTAATTCTTCTGAATCTTCAACACTAGTGGTACCGATAAGAATAGGTTGTCCCTTTGCATGAATCTTTTCAATCTCGGCGACAACATGGTGTCATTTTGTTATTTTATTACTGAAAACATAATCATTATAGTCTCTTCTTACAATAGGTTTGTTTGTGGGAACAGGAACGACAACAAGGTTATAGATTTTAATGAACTCCTCAGACTCAGTGAAAGCAGTACCACTACATGCTCCTAATTTTTTGTATAAACGGAAAAAAGATTGGTAGGTAATAGTAGCGACAGTAATATTCTCAGGCTCTATTTTAACGTATTCTTTTGCTTGAATTGCTTGTTGTAATCCAGCAGCATAGCTTCTTCCTTCCATAATTCTTCCAGTAAATTGATCAATTAGGAGAATTTCGTCATCTTTTACTATGTATTGAATTCCAATTTTGAAAACAAAGTTAGCCATTAACGAGTTTCGAACACGGTGTACTAAATCGGAGTTTTCCACATCATAAAAGTTTTTTAGTTTAAAGAAAGCTTCAGCTTTTTCGATTCCGCTTTCATTTAAGAATATAGTTTTTGTTTCTTGATCTATTTTGTAATCTTCCACTTTTAAAGTCTTTACGAATTTATCCGCACTAATATATCCGCCGGTGTCGTTCTTTGGTTGCCCACTAATGATTAAAGGGGTTCGCGCTTCATCGATTAAAACAGAGTCGCCTTCATCCACGATTGCATATTCCAATTTTCTTAAAACTTTTTCATCAAGATTATGAACCATGTTGTCACGAAGATAGTCGAAACCCAGTTCACTGTTTGTGGTATATGTAATATCGAAGGAGAATTGTTCTTTTTTTTGTTTTGAATCGAAACTAGCTAAGTTGTATCCAACACTAATTCCCAAAGGGTTTAATGAGTCCGCACAAAACTTAGCACCAACCTGAACAAGATACTCATTAACAGTAACGATATGAACTCCTTTTTTTGTTAAAGCATTTAAATATGCCGCCATAACACAAACCAGAGTTTTTCCTTCTCCAGTGAATAATTCCGCAAAATCACCAAAATGTAATATAGCAGCCCCGATTATTTGAACTTTAAAAGCAAAGATTCCATGAATTCGATAAACTGTTTCTCTTACTGTGGCAAAAGCTTCGTGGGCAAAACTATCTAACGAGTAACCTTTTTCAATTAATTCGTAAAAGTATTTTGTTTTAGCTGATAATTGTTCATTTGTTAAACGACGAAAATCATTTTTAAGACTTTCAGTTTTTTTAGCAATTAATTTAGCTTTTCTTAATACTTTTTTGTAAGGTGCAAAGATATTTAATGAATGAAATGCTAAACCCATATTAATATATATATTAATTATAATTATTGACTTGTACGCGAGTAGATTTTTTTGCCTTGGTTTATATTGAAAAAGAAAAATAATCTGATAATATCTTGAATAAAATTAATTACTTTTAAAGTAGGTTTTACCTTTTTAGATTGTTCTTTTCTACGATGTTGTTGATATCTTTCTCCATTTTATCTTGTTTAGCTTTTATTTCTTTAATATCTCCTTTAACTTCTTTAAATTCGTCAATAATATTTTTTTGGAATGTTTTGTTTTCTAATCTATCTTCTTCCCGTATTCTTCGTGCCTCTTCCTTATCCTCTTTTCGTTCTCTTTCCATGTTAAG
>JAITDD010000010.1 GCA_031282725.1 Mycoplasmataceae bacterium | reverse complement strand
ATTGAAAGTTTTTGGTATCAAAAAAAATTCTATATTGTCATGGAATTTGCAGATGGAGGAAATCTTCAAGAAAGAATTGCACAAAAGCTGAGCGAAACAGAAATCCTTAATATCCTTTTTCAGCTTCTTGAAGGATTAAAATATTTGCACTCTCAAAAAAAGATTTTTCACGGAGATTTAAGGCCTGCAAATATTCTTTTTGTGAATGGACAGCTCAAAATTGCAGATTTTAAAATGGCAAAAAGAATAGAAAAAACAATGGAATCTCAAGTAACTTTTAAAGGAACTCTTAACTTCATGTCACCTGAAATGTTTATAAAAAAACAAGGCGGAATGCCATCTGATATTTGGTCGACTGGTGTCATAATTTATTACTTATCAGCAAAAAAGCTTCCTTTTATTTCAGAAGATTTTGATACTTTCAGAGACTTAATTCTTAGTTCGGAACCACCTCCGCTTCCAACAGAATTTACAAATAAATTTCGAAAACTTATTCTTTCAATGTTTAACAAAAGTCCCGTCTTACGTCCGACTGCAGAAAATCTTCTGAAATCCATGCATCAAGATTTCCCTCAATCATCAAGCGTTTTTATTTCTGAAAACAATATTTTAGATATTTTCTCTCAATTGCAGTTTTATGATTTCATAAAACTTTGTCATTTCGAAGCGAATTCCCATTATCTTGAAGGCAATTTTCGCTTATTTTCGCATAGTTTTAGAAATAACATTTTACTGAAAACAAATAAATTTTATCATATTTTCTTCCATCAAAATATAATTTCTCTTAAATCTTACTCAATTCAGTCGCCAAAAACACGAAATGAAGTTGCCTCACTCTCTTGGAGCATCGAAGTTTTCGACAAAAATCAAAAATGGATTTTAGTGGATAAGCATGAAAAAATGAACGAAATAAAAGAAAAAGGTAAAATTATGACCTTTCATTTTCAACAAGAAATATCATGTTCAGCTTTCAGAATCATTTTCCCTTCAAACGTTTATAAAAGTCGGTTTTTCATTGGCTCGTTTGAACTTTTTGGAACAATTTCAGACGAAAGCAAAACTTTACAAAATTTACTTTCAATTCCCAAAGAAATTACTATCATTCCCCCAATAATATTCAGTTTCTCTGAAACTGGACACAATGGACTTTTCAAATTTTTCAGCTTGTGCTCAATCAAAAATCGAAATAATGTTTTTACCATTGGGTGCTCATATTCAAAGAAAAACAGTTCAGTTCAAAACTTATTATTTTGGAATGAGCATGATTGGGAAGCAAAATCAAGTTTTCCTGTTTTTTTCATTGCATTCACGTTTCCTTGGGTTTTCAAGATTTTCGGTTATCGTTTACGATCAGGAAATCAACCATATTTGAAAAATTGGACAGTTGAAGGAGTTAAAAGCAACCATGATACAGGTGATTGGAAACGCATAGATTTAGACCAACAGCGAAATAACACAACTTTGTCAAGCAAATATGTAGAAAAATGTTTTCCAATTCAAAACGAAGAATTTTTTGATTTTATAAGATTTAATTTTTCTAATTCTGTCGACAAAAAACATTTTTGTCTTAATGCAATTGAGATTTTCGGCATTCTGAAGAAAGTTGAATAAATTCTTTTCTATTTTGATTCACAAATAAAAGAAATTACATATCAAAATGAGAAAATCAAATATTTTTCTAAATTTCAATTAAAAAATATAATTAAAAAACAATATTATTCTTCAAGTCTTTTTAAGAAAATAAAAAGAGGCTTTTAAGACTTATTAATTCAAATCTTTTCATAAATAGATTTCAAACTTTATTTTTAAAGATAAAAATATACTTTAAAATATAATTATTTTTGTCATTTAAAATTAGATCTGGGATTAAATAAAAATCTCAAAATGAAATGATCTGATAAAGGTTAGAGGGAAATATGTTTATGTTAGTTGTGAAGTTGAAAAAGTGAATTTCAATCTGATTTTTCAGTCCCGAGTTGTGATTCATAATTTATTGTTAAAGAAATTATAATCACATATCAAACCACGAGATGAAAGATCGGGTCAGAACATGTGCTTGATTATAGCCCCTTGAATTATCGAGAACAATTACATGTAAAGGGTTCAGAAGGTTTTATTATTTATCCAGTTTAAATGAAAAATTTAATGATCATGGATAAAGAGGAAATTTTGGAACGAGTTGAAAATAAAGAATCTCTAGATAAGAAGGAACAGCTGAAAAGGTACAAAATAAAATTTGAAACAGTTTTAAATTGGTTGTACATCAGCTACAATGGAAAAGAAAGTTTATGGAAACAATTAGAATAAAATGCCGAAAAAGGTAATCTAGATAAATAAGAATACAGATTAAATCAAATTGTTCATGAAAATGTTAGTGAATCAAACGCTAGAATGGGATCTGGCTGACATAGTTCATAACAGGAATCTTCCATTTGCGTTATAATTCGATCGTCAATGTCTTTTCTAATTTTAAACTTTAAATCTTTGTTATGATCAGCAATTTTTTCATATTTTTCATATATTCTATGATCGATTATTTAAAATACTTGATCATCTGCATCTACAATCATTTTGAAAATATAGTTTATATATCTCTTAACTCTATCATCTATCTATCAATTGATATCTTGGTATAGTAAAAATAGTTTATTAAAACGTGCAACCTGGAGGAGTTACAAAAAAACTGTTAACAGAATCTACCTCTTGTCAGTTCAGATGGAAGTCCGTCTCGCTTATGTGGAGAGGAAGATGGGACTGCATCAAGCAACCATTGATCTTAAATCGACTCCAGTAAAATTGAAATAATTATTTTTACTTTTGTTAAATTCAATAATTTAATATTCATTCATATCCTTCAACTTAAATATTAAAAAAAATCAAAAAATCGAAAATTTGATCATATAATAATAGATAAATTTTTATCAACATCCAATAAGTAGAATCATCAGGAAAGCACTTCTTAAGATAACCCTTCACAAGTCCAGTTGGAAGCCAGCTTAGCCATTGTTGGTCACAGTTCGTCTCAAATTTTATTTTTAATTTCCACATAATCCACAAAAATGAAAAGAATTATAATTTTTTTACAGAAGCAAGTATTTTGAGCAATGAAGATATACAGAGAGCGACTATTTACAGGAAGTTTTCATGAAGCATAAATAATTATTCTATAAATTGAAAATGTTATTTTATTTTAATAAAAGATGGTTTATTCTGACCAAGTTCCGTAGCCTTCAATTTAGGACCTTACTGTCTGAAAAATATGTTTAAAAAAGATTAAGAATAAAAACTCCTAGATTTTAATCAACCGAATTGTCGGAAAAAGCAATTTTATTTTTATAATATTTCTGATTATCTATGTTACAACATTGGTCGGAAAATGCTTTTTATCAAGTCTTTCTGATTATCATAAATTTCTTAAAAAAGGAATAAAGCATAAGCATAATTATCTTTCAGAAAAATGATCTTCGTTAGTTTCTTTAATCAAATTTCCCCATACTATATGAATTTTGATATTGAGAAATATATACATGTTAACTGAAATATTAATTGACGAGCCCAATCGTGTGAAATGAATGATTCAACGAATAAATCATTTGATAAAATTAGAAAAATGGTTTATTATGACCACCGAGAGAGGATTTAACATTTGCTTTTGGTGATTTTCTTATTTTATCGCCTAGGAGTAAGGTCCTATTGAGCTTTCCAATATATCAAGAATGTACTCTTTACTTCTTTCGAAAATGTTAAGTTTTGAAGAAATTGGCGAAGGATATAGAAGAAACAATCTCAAAACTTCGACTAAGAAACAAAATGCAATTATTTTCATATATAAGATATTTGAAAATTATAATTGATTAAAGTTAAATTGTCTTTTTTGGCTGACTTTTTATGGTTTTATGAATTCTGCTCATTCTTCCATTGAACTGTTCATAAGTTGCTACATCGTTAATAAAAAACATTTTACTGAAACTAGCATTTGTGAGACATCCAACTACAAGCCTTTTTGGCCTATCAGAAGGGAGATAATCCGATGAAATTGGAGTCTGCTCCTAAAAAATGACCTGTAGATGATAAGCCCTCATTCTGATCCTTTCTTATGTTTACTTCATGCGTCTCTGCATCGTTAACAATTAAAAGATGGTTTACTTTTTTTCATTCTAAAACTCGGTACAACTTTTCAAAATCACTGATAAAATATTCGAGTCTTTCTTTGAATATTTGCTCATTTTACTATTTAGTTTATAAATTTTCGTATAAACATGGATTTCCAATTTAGTTTATGAAATTACTAATCTTATAAAGTTTAATGGTGCTGAGAAATAAAATTATAGATAGATTTCCTAATTTCTGTGTTAATAAAATCTATTTGATTTTCAAGACAAATCCATGAAATTTTTTTTGACTTCTTTTCTTTTCTTCTTTTTTTGCTTCTAATATTCGTCTCTGTAAATTTCAATATATTTTTCATTTTGCTTATTCTAAACCTTTCTAACTTAGAAAAATCGATAAAATCTTAAAATCAGAAAAGTTTATTTTTATCAACTCAAAACTTAACCAATATGTGTCAATATCAAGGACAAATTGGATATTCAAAACATCAGGAAGTCTTTGTTTAAAGAAAGTTGTTTATCTTATCCTTATTAAAAATTTATAGGGAAAGATATTTCTGAGACTTCTTTTTCAAAAACTGCAGTCAAGATGATAGAACATAGCTATATGAAAGCTGAAACTCTATATCTTTTAGATATTTTATATCATGAGAATTTTACCAGTAATTAAAACTCATTCAGAATCATTAAGTGAAAGAATGTTAATTTATAGTTTTATTTTTGAAGTTACTAAGCTTTAGTCTTCAATTGGAGAAGGCTCTGATCACAGCACCTTTATCGTTTCCTAAAGAATTTCAACCATTAATCTCTTTGATAGCTAGATTATCAAGGCCTTCATTAAGTTCTGGGCTTATTACTTTTTGTCATACTCAAACATATTTCAAATATTTGATTTCTCTAGCTTTGATGTTCCAATATATGTTTTTCTTATTTTAATAAAATTTTTTTCTCGATTTGGAAACTAGATGAATGGTTAACTTTTTGGATTGATTTCTTTACTTTATTTATTGCTATTTATTGGTTTCATCTGGAATTAAAAGCTACTTTAAAAAACGGTTACTTCAGCCATAATTTTATTTTTATCAACATATTTTTTTCATATATTTTTTCTGAACCTTTGACAAACCACATGATACACAACGAAGATACCGAATGATAAGACCGAGTGAACCTGTGAAGTATCGGAGGATTATTATTTTTGATAGATATGTATACCTTGCTAAATCAGGTAATGAAGAAAATGGCTCATCAGCAATAGCCTTCAAATTTCATTCATCGATCTTAGAGAAGGGTATAGTCGACCGCGATTATCTTTCATTTCAATTGGATCGGTAAAGCAAGTTGTGTGAAGATATCGAGTCACTGTTGAGTATGCAACAGCTTAGATAACAAGAGTCTCCGTAAGATTCCTATGGATATCCATCACTGAGAGAAATTTCGGTGATAAATAGAGCGCCATTGAAGGTTAGTCCATTAAAAAAAGAATTTAACATAGGAAACTTTTTTTCTAACAAAAATTGATCCTAGAATTTTCTAAGAGTGCACCTGTGGATTTTGTCCTCAGTAAATTATCTTAAAATTCGTGTGTCTTTATGCAGGCAGAGTTTGGTAACGCAATTGTGGCCCAATGATGAGATGCTAATGTGAGGGTGGGACACCATATATATTAATACAAAAAAAATTTAATTATTATAAATATCGAACATATTCCTTCAT
>JAITDD010000007.1 GCA_031282725.1 Mycoplasmataceae bacterium | reverse complement strand
GAAGAATATATTGCAAGATATAATCCTGAGATTCGCATCATATTGAATAATCTTTGCGTTTTGATTGAAAAGATTGCACCAGAAACCAGCAAAAGAATGTGCCTTAATATCCCGACATTTGATTTAAATGGCAAATGGTTTGTTCATTTTGCCGTTTTTAAAAATCATATTGGATTTTATCCACAACCCGATGCCATTATCGCTTTTGCCAAGCAATTACAAACTTATAAAACCTCAAAAGGTGCAATACAATTTCCGCTTAAAAAACCTATTCCTTATGATTTAATCGCTTCTATTTTACGTTGGAAAATAACACAGGTGAAAAATAATTAGATAAAACATAAACTTCCCGTGAAAAAACCACAAGACTGTTTTTCACTCTGGTTTTAGGGGGATGTTTTTAATATATTTCAAGATTGTTTCTTCTTTAATTCCTAATGTTTTAAATATCTTCTGGCATTTTCCTGTTAACCGATTTCTCGGACTCCACCGCTCGTTTTTATATTGAATCTTTATTTTATCTAACGCCTGTAATAAGCTGTTAAATGTTTCATTATCTGTGCTGTTTTTCAATAATGATTTTAATCTTTCTAAACCATCTTTCTTGATGATCAAACTGACAAATCCAATGAAGGTTTTACTTAACATCACTTCATCACTTTGTATTCGAGCTTTTTCCATATCGAAGTCTGTCTTCCAATGACGGAATCCATTTTCAATAATTGCTCGATGTCTCATTATACTTAGCATTTGGGCATTATCTATCTCATTATCATTGCTTAATACCACAAAAAATCCGCATTTATCTAACTCTTCTTGAATAGTTTCTTCTCTCCGCTCTAAACTAAAATTTCGGCGATCTTTTTGATTTGGTTCTTTATCTCTAAAAATGAAAAATTTACCATAACTACTCTCCATCCATTCTTCTTTTTTGTTCTTTTTTAATAAAAATTTTTCGTATTTTTCAACCTTCTCCATTAAATGTTTTGCCTCTAAATGTTTTGTATCGCTATCAACATATACATAAACATGTAAATCGCTATCATAAAAAGATTTAGATTGATAATCGATGCAATAAGCATCATATCCTCTCACCTTATTATGCACTTTGAAATAGATGCCTATATTGGCTAAAATATTATCAACCGTGGCATTATTATTTTCACTACACATAATCGCAAATTTTTGTTTTGATAGTTCTTTTACGTTATTGGCACTATGATATCCTCGATCAGCCACAAAAAAACAATCTTTTAACCCTATTTCTTGACTATATTTAATAATTTCAATAAGCGAGGTATTATCAATCTGCGCTCCTCTATACTGATACATTGCTAGTGGGTGAGATGTTGTTTCCGACATAAGAACTGCGGTATTTACTTGTGGAAAACCATCTTTTTTCTTGGCATGACCCTGTTCTGCATTATCAATAGAGGGGCTTGATGTTGTAATATTGGTGCTATCAAGATATACGATGGTCTTATTCGGTAATAGTTTTTTTAGACAATTAGTTTTCCATTGAATGATCCATTTCTTGTGAAATTCATCAATCAACTCTTCAGTAATTTTTTCTTTATATATCACATTGATGGTAGAATCACTAAAGTTTTTTAATAGTCCTGTATAATGATCAAAAGACCAATTTTCGAAGTGTTGAGCAACATTAGTTTTTTCGCTGATCGAATAAAAAGAAAGTGCTAAAATACGATTGGCTAATTCTTCGCCAAAAGTTTCAACAAGTGCAGTAGTTAATCCACAAGTATCAGACAAATATCTCAAAACATACGATGAACCAAAACTCATAATATCATCAAAAGACAAATTAGGGTCATCTAAATCATCAAATGAATCGACACCAAAAGTAGCAAAATAATTATCATTAGGAAACATCATAGACTCATCATCGCTACAGACAGTTCCAATCATAATAGTATTGATATTTTTTTTCTTTTTGGTAATCGAATCCCACCACTTACCATCAATAGCATTTAAAATATATCTAACATATTTATGGTTATTTCGTGAAATAATAGAGATATTTTCCATAGGGATTTTGACCTTAATTTTCGCATTGTTTTTTGTCACTTTCTGCCTCCCACCAATCTTGTGAACGACCACAAGATAATTATATCATGAATCGAGAAAAACAAGGGTGAAATATCAGTAAAACGGCATTTTAAATGACAAATTACAGCAAAAAGAACTCGCTAACCGCAAAAATCGATATAAATTCACTCAAACAACAAAAAAAAGTTTGTCTTGTGGTTTTTTCACGGGAAGTTTATGCTACAATTATACAACAATTCCGCACCTTTCCGCGCCTTTTTAATAAAATAAATTAAAATAGATGAAAATATTTGTAAAATATTGATATTTTGGGCTAAATATGAGCTATTTAGGTAAGCGTATTTGTGCGATAATGATTATTTTGGTGGTTTTTTATGAATTTCTTCTTGTTTTGAATTGTAGTTTTTGTCATATTCGGTTGCTAATTCGATTATTCTTTTGCATTCATCTTTTGAATAATATATCTCCTTAGGGATTTTATTAGTCCATGGCGCATATTTTGATATGTCTCCATAAACATATTTTTCTACAATTTGCTTATTTATCCTCTCTCTTGTGTAATGACCTTCTGCCACAGCTTTATCTAATAAAAAAGTAATGTAGCGAACTGGTTCTAAACTGTATAATCTTGCAATAGCATTTACTGTTTTTAATGCGCATAGTGTGTTTGCTCCATCTTCCGATCCGCAAAATAAACTATTATTCCGATATAATACGATGTTCCTGATATTTCTTTCTGATAAATTATTATCTAATGGAAGTCTTCCATCTTCAAAGAAACGAGTTAAATCTATTTCGAACTTTAAAATATAGTTTATTGCTTGATGTAACCGCTCGTCTTTAATATTTTTATGTTCTTCAAGATAAACTAAAAGATCTTTTACTACCGGTCTTGTTAATCTTTCCCGTTCAACCTTGATTTTTTCATAATTGTATTTCTGTTGCTGAAATTCCTTTTCAAGAGCATACATATAACTGATTTTATCTAGTATATATTGGGCGATTTTTATAATCTTTTCGTTTTCTTTTAGTAATTGATCATCGGCTTTCAATAGTTCTGCTACCCTTTTGTGAACTTCTTTTTGGTTTACTTCCACAATCTCTACAAAGGAACGTCGTGCATGTGCCCAACATCTTACTAATTTACCATGATGGGCATTATATCCAGAATATCCATCACAAACCAAGTATTCATTATTAGCTTTATCAAGAATAACTACAGATTCTTCGCTTTTTCTTGTAGTGAAATAACGATATAAAACTATGCGGTGTTGTTCGTATAAACCACTAGAAAGGCAATAAATATAAGATTTTGTTCTTTTTTTGTCATTGTTAATGGCGAGTTTATTATCTTCATCGTAATTTAGAACCTTCATTGTAGTTTCATCTGATTGGACAATATGGCATTCTTTTAGTTTGTTTTCTGCTTCCAAAATCAAAGGTTTTAATATCAGCGCAAGTTTTTCTTGGCTATTGGCAATAACCGATTTATTAGTAAGATTATCGGGGAATAGATATCCAGCGATGCGAGAATAAGCGACATTGCAATTTATGTGCTCATTCATAATCCATGCGACCATGGCATGAGAGAGATTACTATTCATATAGCAACTTATTTTTGGTATTAAGCCTTTGGCATAATTATCAATACCACAGGCATTAGGAAATAACTTTTTAAACTCTTCACTAGAAGTTATTTTAACTTTTCGGAATCTTTTAACTCTTTCGATTGTTTCTTCATAAAAGATGGCATACTCCCCAATAATTAAAGCATTAGGAGGTATCTTACCATATTGCTTTGGATCTTCCGAAAGAGGAACTTCACTAGCGCAATCGAGAATAGTTTTTAACTCTTCTTCTGAATAAACAACTTCTTCTTTCGTTTTAGGCCCCCTTTTGGCTTTAACTACTGGAGAAATGGGCGAAACTTTCATCTGCTCTAAATTGCTAGCAATATTAATTTTTTTATTTTTTTCGGTTTTGTGATCGAATGTGCGCAGAGAAATTTTCATTTTTATAAAGTCAGCTTTTATAAGAAGTTCGACAAATTGGAGTGCGGTCAAATTGCCTAAATGGATTTTCTCGGTCAATATAACAATAGCCTCATCTTTATCTTCGATCATTTTCTTTTGTTTTTTTAGTTCAATTTGATGTCTATTATCAATTTTGCGAAGTTGATTATTTGTCAAACGTAATTGATTGCTTTCGTTATGCAAGGACTTAATGGCGGATTGCAAGGCAAAAAACTTTTCCTTTAACTGTTCAGTGGTTAAAACACTAGGATCAATTTTGGAAAGTTCCTTAATGTCAACTTTATCCATTGAAATCATCCATATATTTTTTAATATAAAAATAAATTGTTTCAATATTTTTAATCTTACAGATTAAATAATTTTTTTGCATATGTTAATTATACAATATTTTTGAAAAAACAACAGCAAAAACATATATAAAACCACAAATAATGTAGTAATTCACACATATTAGTTGTGTATTTAGAGCAGAAGTCAAATAATGAGAAAATTGGCAAACAACATAGGAAAACACCGATATGCGCCCCCTAGCATTTAAACTAAAATGCAGAAATCTTTAGTTATCGCACAAATACGCTTACAAAAATTGTGCACTTTTTTCATTTATCGGTATATATTTCTGCTTATCGGTATAATTTTGTGGTATTATTATACCGATAGGAGAATTTGATGAAGACATTTGATTACGCTAAATATCTTAGTATTAATCTTGATGCCACGACAGTATCGCTTTTAGGACAAGTCTATCTATTTAAAGGAAAACTTGAAGAGTTTATTAAAAACTCCCCACCGATTCTTGATAAGCTTTCGACGATTGCCAAAAATCAAAGCACTATCGCCTCAAATGCCATTGAAGGGATACTTACCACCCCAAAACGTATAAAAGATCTACTAAATCTTAATGCTGCTCCACTTTCTCGTAGCGAGGAAGAAATTG
>JAITDD010000013.1 GCA_031282725.1 Mycoplasmataceae bacterium | reverse complement strand
TCTAAATACATTTTAAGAAATGAATCGAATTTTTTATCATTACCTGTTTCAAACATTTCTGGGTTTAACTCTTTATTAATAATTATAACCACAACATTTCCCGTTTTTTTCACAATTTGCGCCTCAAGTGGTTTGCCAAAAGGTACTAATTTTCTTGCTGATTTTTCGGGTTTTTTATTTTTAACCATACATATATATATAGCGACAAAAAAACAAAAAGTTAACTTTTCCATCTTTTTAGCATCTTCCAAAAGTCAAATTCTTGCAAAAAATCTTCCAGGTTTATCCCCAAAATTATAATATAAATATGAGAAAAATAATCCTTGATGTAATGGGAAGTGATTATGATAGCCAATACGCCATTATTGCAGCAAGAAAATTCTTAAAAAACCATCCAGATATCGAAATAACTCTTTGCGGACAAGAAGAGAATATTAAGAAATATATTACTCCTTCCGACAAATTTGTTATTCTTCATGCCTCCAATGTTATTCATACCCAAGATTCTTTTGCTTCAATGATGAGAAATAGTGAAAGTAGTATTTATAAATCCTTAACATTACTTAACAAAGATCAATATGACGGAATGATTACTGCAGGAACCACCGCCGCCGTTGTTCTTTTAGGAAACTTCATTATCAAACCAATCCAAGGAATCAATAAGGCAGCTTTTATGAGTTATGTTCCCAAAGCCAATAAAGAACCTTTTATGTTTTTGGATGTTGGTGCTAATTTAGAATGTAGTGCCGAAGATCTAGTTCAGTTCGCAAAAATGGGAAATATATATAGTAATTCAATCAATAAAGTAGAAAAACCAAAAGTATATATCCTTAACATAGGAACGGAAGACAATAAAGGTTTTCCTGCACATCAACAAGCTCATACTATTTTAAAACAACAATCTTCAATCAATTACTGTGGTTTTATAGAAAGTCGTTACCTTTTAACAAGTGATGCTGATGTTATTGTATGTGATGGCTTTTCCGGAAACATCGCCTTAAAAGCAATAGAAGGAGGATTAATGAGTTTAAATACAGTATTAAAACACGAATTTAAAAAACCTTGAAATTTTTTAGGAGCCTTATTATCTTTATCAGTCTTTAAAAATATTAAAAAAATATTTGATTACAAAAAAAATGCGGCTGCTTTCATTGCCGGATTGAATAAAAATGTTGTTAAAACTCACGGTTCCGCCAAAGATGAGGAGTGATACAGTGCTATGGAAAAACTTTATATTGCTATTAATATCGATCTTAAATCTATTATTTCAAAAAATATTTAATATCTCATGCCTCTTGTATCTAAAAATCTTAACCATTGAACTTTAAAAGATAATCAAGTTATTTTGTCAGACGATTACAGAAAACAAGGGTTAGATAAAAATAACAAATGACACAAATTTAAAAAAATTACCGGAACCAGATTCTCCTCTATTGCTGGATTAAGTAAATACAACACAAGTTTCAAAACCTGAATGGAAATGGTTAGTCTTTTCAAATCAGACATGGACCAAACATTGGCAGATGCGGGAAATATTATTGAAGGAAAATTACGTATCTATGCAGAAAGTGTTTTACATCAAAAATATACTTACCACGACCCTTCTTCCTGTGGCTGGGATTTGTTTCACGATAATGAAATCTTTGGAGGAATTATCGATGGTGAACCTATTGATGAAAATTCAAACATTGACTATTCGAATGGAAAAATGATGCTTGAAATGAAAACCTCTTCTATTGACAAACTTGCTTACTTCCCTGATGTTAATGGAAATTTAATGATGAAAAAAAACGAAAACAATATCCCTCTTATTGCCAAAGATGGAGAAGGAAAAAAAAGATTAGAATGATTTGATGAAAATAATAATATCAAAGTACCATACGAATACCAATTTCAATTAAGCCTTTATCTGAAATTAAGAAATGTTAAAAAAGGAATGTTTATTATCACTTTTCTTACCCCTAACGATTATGCTAACCCAGCCAAATTCGATCCCTCAACTCATGAAGTTCGTTTTGTTGAATTTGAAATAAAAGACCAAGATAAATTTGACGCTATATATGAAAATGCTGCCTTATGATACAAAAACCATATCTTAACAGGAATCAGTCCAGTCATGACTAGTGAAGATAAAAAATGATTAGATACAGAACTTAAAAGGATTAAAGTTGAGAAATAATAAGCCTTCCTAGGTTTTTACTCTTTTTGTTTTTTTCAATTGCAGAAATAGGGAGAGGTAATTGCGCAAATGGGAAAAATACAATATAATTTTAGTAATATATAAAGCTAGACTCGTCGATTTCGTAGTCAAAAAAATGATGAAATATTTCGGATGAATTTTGATTGAAGGTCCGAAGTATGTAGGAAAAAGTGAAACGGCAAAACAATATTCTTTATCTAAGACTAGACTTGAAGCTGATCCAATATTGATTTCTAGAATATATGAAAATCCAAATATCGCACTCTTAGGGACAAAACCAAGATTAATCGATGAATAGCAAAATTGTCCTTTCCTTTTTGAAAAGATAATAGAAATAATTAATAATGAAAAGAAAAAAAGGAATTTATATTTTAACAGGAAGTTCAATTCCAGATGATAATTCAGAATGACACAACGGCGCAGGTAGATTCGCAACAATTGAAATGAAAAATTTTCTACTAGAAGAAATGGGAAAGTCATCTAAAAATGTTAATATTTTTTCACTATTTGCAAAAAAATATTCTGTTCCTTCTTTTGGAAATTTCGACGAAAAACAACACTATGAATGTGTAAAAAAAAGTCATTCTATTGTGCAAAGGTGGTTTTTACGATAATATTGATGTTTCAGAAGAACAAGCAAAGATTTTTAACACAAATTATATTTCACAGATAATAAAATCGCGGATAAAATCAAAAAAACATTCTTGTTTAAATTTTTCAAAAGTTATTATGGAAAAAATACTTCATGAAGTTGCTAGGTTAGCTGGATAACAATATGATATCATTTCCATAGAAAAAAGTACTGGCATAAGTAGAAAAACGGTAAAAAGATACATCGACATTTTAGAAAATATGTTCCTTTTAAAACCTCTTTATCCGATACATCCTCATATAACTTTAAAATCAACAATAATCAAATCACCGAGACTTTATTTTTTTGACCCCTGTATTGCTATTTCCGCATTACGTATTAATTCATATGATTTACTTTCCACAACTAAAATGTTTATTTCTTCTAAAAGAACAAATATTCAGGATACAGGTTTCTTTTTTGAAGCGCAAGTAATAAAACATTTACGTGTGTATATGAATCTTTTAGGCGCTAGAATCTTTTATTATCGAGATATTAACCGAGTTGAAATTGATGCGATTATTGAATTAAAAAATCATTATGTGGCTGTCGAAATAAAAACTGGTTCTTTAAACGGCATTGCCGACGGCATTAAACGAATCAACAAGTTTCGTGAAATATTAACAAAAGAAGAAAGAGAAAAATATACAACCTTTTGCATTGTTACCGCAAGTAATTGAACATATTACGATAAACAAAATGATATAAACGTTATTACACTAGAACAATTATTTTTAGATTTAAAATCAATCACATAAACCAACTTTTTTTAATAACTATCTCCTTAAAGGCAATGTTAAAGCAATAAAATTCTGATTTTTTTCATCTTTAATCAATATTGGAGATAAGGAAGAAGTAAACTGAATTAACACATTTTCTCCATCAATACATTTCAATAAAGAAAGCAATCTACTTGGGTTAGATATTAATTTAATAGGTTGCTCTATCCCTTCTTCTTTTGTATACGAAATATCTTCTAAATAAACCCCTCGTTCAATATTTTGACAAGAAATAACAACCTTATCAGTATTAAAAGAAAAATTAGCTCTTACATCATTCCCTCCAACAATGATCGCTTTTTCAATACAGTTTATTAAAGCATTATTATTGATATAAACACTACAAGGAGGATTTGATTCAATTATTTTGATAGCGCTTTGATATTTTCCTTCTACGAGAGCACAGTTATAAATAATATTATCTTGTTGACAAATAATTCTATTGGAAGCAATATAGCAATAAGCATCAGTCGGAACAGAATTTAATAAAGAAAGAAGAACAGGAAAAAGGATTAGTGAAAATTTTTGTTTACATTCATAAGGAAATTTCATATAAGAAAGTTGACAAGTATCAGTGCAAACAAACTCAATAATTCCATCGATTCTTTCATTACTTGCATAAACACCTCTGTATGGAGTGATGTCATCCTTATTCTTAATACAAGAGATAACAACCTTTTTATTAATCTCTGTTAGAATCTTTTCGTTTAAAACGAACTTTTCTTTATCTTGAATAGAAAAATCTAATTCTTCGATTTCTTGTTCATTATAAAGATTTAAGGTAATTGTGAATTTGTTATCGATAATCAATAAAGAATTATTTTCAACCTTTAAAGTTATTTTATCACTAGATATTTTGTCAATAATTTTACTAAACGTGGAATATTCAATATCGATGCTTCCTGTTTTTTTAATAGTAATGTTTGTGTTTAATGTTATTCTAGCTCCCATTATCTCATTGTTCGCATAAAGGAATATTTCTTCTTCGTTACAATCTATTTTGATATAAGCATAAACATTATTAATATCGTTATTTTTTACTACACTACTTAGTTTTTTTAAAGAAGAGGCGAAAAGTTTTTTATCAATAGCAAACTCCATTTTTTTAAATTATATTTTTTATGAGTTTAAAATAGCAAAAGATTATGAATTTTATCTTTTCAGATTATTTTTTTCTACGATGTTGTTAATATCTTTTTCCATTTTATCTTGTTTAACTTTTATTTCCTTGATATCACCTTCCATTTTATTAACTTTTGCCTCCATTTTATCTTGTTTAACTTTTATTTCCTTGATATCGCCTTCCATTTTATCAACTTTTGCCTCCATTTTATCTTGTTTAACTTTTATTTCCTTGATATCACCTTCCATTTTATCTTGCTTAACTTTTATTTCTTTGATATCTTCTTTAACTTCTTTAAATTCCGCTATTATTTCTTTTTGGAATGTTTTGTTTTCTTTGCGATCTTCCTCTCTTTGCTTTCGTGCTTCTTCATTTTCTTTTTCATGTTGTTTTTGGATAGCATCAAGTTTTTCATTTGTCTTTTGATCGTTTTCCACTTGTTTAGCCAATAATGTTTTTATCAAAGCCTTATCCTCTTTTTGTTCATTTGATATCTCGCACATTTGTTTGCCCATTACCGCAATTTGTTCAATAAGAAATTTTACTTGATCAGCTTCTGGAAGACCTAATGCTTCTTTTATATCATCAACTCTAAATTTCATTTTATTCCCTTTCTTATCAATTATAGTTACTTCCACCTCTTTTCCTATTAAGTTTCTGATGTCGTTTATGATTGAATTATTGTTCGCCATAGTGCTAATACCTACATATATATATAGTGAGAAAAAAACAAAAAGTTAACTTTCACTTCCTTTGATCTTCCCAAAAACAGCACTTTTTAACTCACAATAATCTCAATCTAAAAGTTTAGGACTTAACCCTTTTTTTCAAGATGAACAGAAGCAGTCTTTACAAACTTTTAAACTCTATTCTTCATCATATTTCCTAAAAGTTAACACCCCCCACACATTACATTTATACGAATATAATATCTTATATAAGGATGAAGAAAGGTAAAACTGCCCTAACTATTGGAATAACTTCCATTTTTGCTTCTTTATCCCTTGTTGGTGGTATCGTTTTATCTTTCGCAATCTTCTCTTCTGCCAAAAACACGCTGCCTAAAACTCAAATAACAACAGACCCTTCTCAACCCAAAACGGTTGAATTAAATAATAAACCCGAAAGTTGAATCGAAGTAAGAAGTGCAAACAAATCCTTCACAGATTGAAATGATATCATTTTTACTACTACTGACTCTTCTGTTGCTGTTTGTGGAGAAAAAAGAGTAGATTCAACCGATCCTTCATTATGTCATTTACAAATAATCAATAATCTTCATTATGGAAAAGGGTCATGTAAAGTAAGAGCGACATCACGAGGAACATACTATACAGGATACAATGTTGCTTCTGATATTGATATTGATATTGAAATTAATAATAGCTTCACTCCTTTATTCAATAATGAAAATAAAGATTATGTTAATGTAGGAGTCAATGAGTATGCTGTAAACTATTATGGTGACGCTGTTGAACAAGACGATGAAAATACTACTTTTCTTCCTTTAAACATCTATTATCCAGGCTCAATTGTTTTTAATAGACCTTTGAAAGATGAAATAAGCAATTATACAATTGGCTCCGATGAAAACGTCCCTTTCACTATTGAAGAAAACAATGATGGAAAAGTAGGAATTAAAGCCACAGGAAAAAGAAGTTCTTATGTACCTTATTCAGTTCATTCCCTTGTCCTTGAAAACTACACCAATATTGACGCAAATGCTTTTTATTCTTCCAATGTAGATCCTATCACCTTTAAAATAAAATATATTCCTCACTTCAATCTTTTAAGTAATAAAGTGTATGAAGTTTCTTCAGTAGAAGATCCTACTATTGGAACGATCGATATTTCTAATATTATTCAAGAAGATTTAAGAAGTGAAATATGGAAAAACGTTACCTCCATATCTTTCGCTTCCATAAAAGATGGAGCTGGTTCATATCCACCATCAAAAACATTTTGAGTTGATGATAATAATAAAAATCTAATTCATTACAACAGTGCTGCTGGATCCGGTAAGACATACACAATAAGACTAGAACTTGTTACCCCTTATTCAAAAACCGTAAAATCAACAACAATAACTGTTAAAATTACCGCATCTGCACTAAAAGGTGCTTTAACTTTCAATGATGCTAATTTTATATATTCCACAACAGACCAATCAATGCCTCCTTCCACAAGTTTTAATACTAATTATTCTAATGTTTTTTATACACTAGAAGAAACATCCAATTACTTTACTGTCAATTCAACTACTGGTGCAGTTACATGTAAAGCAAAAACCCCAGTTGGTTCTTACCCTCTTCACATCAAAGCAGTAAAACAAGTAGATACAGGTTCTGGTGTCGACACTGCCTTTAACCCTACAATAACCCCTGTTACCTTTATTGTATCCAAAGCCTCAAGTTCAATCAATGACCAAACTTATACTTTTGAATGAAGTGGAGAAGCAAACAAAATTGATTTAAACAACTTACTTCAAACTGACTATTTATTAAATAATCTTGGATTTGAAATTCAAACAAACGATGAAAACAACAACTTTTCTATTTCTAACAATGAACTAACACTTTCACCAAATGCCCTCGCTGGTAATAATTCTCATATTTGTAACATATCATGAAGAGGTTCAAAAAATTACTTGCCAACCTCCTTCCAAATTTCAATTATTCTGAATAAAAAAACATTATCCGGAAATATTTCTTATCTTACAAAAGAAGTAGAATATGGATATGATATTAATCAAGCAAAAATGCCAGCTATTGTTCCTGTTGAATGAGCCTCATCTATTAGTTCTTTCTCTCTTCAAAACAGTCCTAATTTTGATTCTGTTAGTAGTACCGGAGAATTAACTCCTAAAGCAAATCTATCTCCTGGTACATATACCGCTCAAGTTAAAGCAAATCTTTCTTCCCCCAACATCACTCCTCTTACATATGTCAATGCCACTTTTATTGTAAAAAAGAAAACAACTCCAAGTCCAACCGATGCTTTTAATATAAGCCTTGATTGAAAACCCGCCACTAACGATACCATTAATCTTTTAACCCAACTATCAGGATGTACCCTTCCGTTTGCAACAGGAGTCGGAAAAGGGGATGGCTTTGCTTTTCAGGATGGTTCTTCAACACAATCTTATTTTACAATAACCGATAGTACTGTTTCTATCAACTCTACTGTTATAGCCTCTGCCACTCCTTACGTTCTTAATTTAACCTGAAAAGGAAATAATAACTACAATCCGATTAATTTTACAATAAATCTAACTATCCAACCTATTGCTATCCCTAAGTTGTTAACATACGATACAGCATCCTTTGTATTTTCTCCTTCCACTACTCACAAGATCCAACCAACCGATGTTTATAAAGATGTAAATGGTAATGCTATTCCCGGTGTTTATTCTTTTGCATCCGATCCATCTGTTCCTATTGGTGTTTCAATAGAACCTTCAACTGGAGTAATTACTATTCCTGCAAATACTGACGTCACCGATAATTCTGTACCTTTAAAAGTTCACTTTGTCCCTGATAACTCTAACTATAACACCCCTAGTGATGTTGATGTTTCTTTTTCTATAACCAAAAAAGAATTAATTGATACTGATTGAACTTACCCTACAAATAATGTAACCACCTATGGTAATGCAAAAACAGTTTCCCCTTCTAAAATATTTCCTACAACAGGATCTTATGCTTTAGTAAGCGCCACTTTAAATAATGATACAATTTCTGAACCTTCTTCCATAACTGTGGATAGTGCTACTGGAAATGTTACATTACCAGCAACCAGTGGTGTAGGTGAATACAAAGTTACTGTTTCTTTCACTCCCTCCACTAATTATGAAACTCCTGCAAATAAAGAAGTAACAATTACAGTAAACAAAGCTACAATAAACTGTAGTCCAAGAAAAAGTGTATCCGTCTCTACTACCATTTCTAGCGATGTATACGTTGATTTAGGTGATTTTATTTTAGATTCCTCAAAAAAAACAAATCTTTCACCTTCACAATTTTCCATCGTTAACCAATCTTCTCCTATTGCAAACAGTGTCATAGAAACCTATGATACTAGTAAAGTTGGTTTTAAAATTCCTGGACTAAGCGGTTCTTCCTATAGTGAAGGTACTGATGATGTATCAATTAATTTTAACTACAATGATAACTACACCACAAATTCTTTAACCCTAAATATTAAATTTGAACCTACTCCTATTACTTTCCGAAATTTACCCCCACAAAGTGCAATATATAGCACTTCTGGTGTTACTGGCGCATACACCAACTTTAATTCTTCCGTAATCGATAGCAGTTTAACCTCTACTGATTTTACATTCTCTTCCAGTTCTACTACTCCCAATCCTGCTTATATCACAAACTCTTCTGATGCCACTATCGCAGATATCACATTAACCTATTCTTCCGATTATTCTGGTACTTTCACTATTTTAGGAATATTAGATGTTGGAACATATACTATTCACACATATTGTTCCCCAACTTCAGGTAGTGGATATACACCTGCTTGATATACTTTCCCTTTCATTGTTACAAAAGCTACCCCCAATGCCCCTGTCTACTCTGTACCTAATCCTTTAACATACGACGATGAATCACCTATTACAATAACCCCAACAGTCGCAGAAACTCATCCTACTTATTTCTATTCCCTTGATGCAGCTAGTGTTGCTAAAGGAATAGAAATAAATAATTTAACAGGAATGATTACAATTCCTAAAGCTTTATATATTTCCGATGCACACAGTATCACTGTTAATGTAACCCACTCTGAATCTAATTATGAACAACTTTCCCCTATTCAAGTAAGTCTACCTGCTATGACCCAAAAAGATTTTACTAATGTTACATATCCTGCTAACACAACATTATATGCTGCATCATCTGCACAATCCATTTCTCCAGCATCAAAACCACAACAAACCACTGCTCCAAACACTGAAATTCCTGGTACCTATACATTCACTTCTACTCCTCCTACAGGTGTTTCAATAGAACCTTTAACTGGAAAAATTATTTTCGCAGAAGGAATGGCGAAAACAAACGAAGTAACATTGAATGTTCAGTTCACCCCAGATGATCCTGGATACAAAAAACCGGATTCAGTTGGCGTTAAATATACTATAAACCCAATTACTCCTTCTATTGATACTATTTTAAAAACAATAACATGAGATGGAAATGAACAAACATTTGATTTATTATCTAGTTTTACATTACTCCCTTATTTTAACAAGATAACCAATCCATCTATTTCTTTTACAACTTCTTATTCTGATATTTCTGTGGATAGCTATACAACTATTAAAGTTACGTCTGCTCTTTCTGTGGGACAACACGATTACTCAATGAAAATAAATGCGAACGATTATTACGCTGATTCAACTTTTACTTTAAGACTAACCATCAATCCGAAAACATTAGAAAACGTAATTACTTATCAAGACACTACATTAGATTACAAATTCTCCAGTCTTGATAAAACAATCGCTCCTATAGTTAAGGATAAAAACGGTTCTGTCACTTCTATGCCTACTGATAGTGTCTGAACTATCTCAAGTATTACCAAAGATGGTGTTCCATATACTGTTTCTAATGATAATATCGCAATAACTAACAACACTGGCGTCATCACAATTAAAAATGGTGGTTATTGTCCTGGAGCTGGGAAATACCTGATCAATGTTTTATGCACCTCTTCATCCTTCTATTCTCCTCCTGCAATCCCCTCCACTTTATCTCTAACAATAAATAAAATCTCTCCTGGAACCCTTGCTTATGGAACAAGCAATGTAGTTTCTATCGATTATGCAAGTACCAATGCCATCGAACCAACCACTTCCATTTCCATTGCCGGGACATATTCTTACTCCCCTGCCATTACTGGTGCTTCTATTGGTGCCTCCGATGGAAAAATAACTCTTCCTACACTCCCTGCAAGTACACAAGGAAGAACAATCACAGTTACATTCACTCCCGATGCTTCCAATTCTGCAAATTACAAAACAGTAACCACTACCTTCACTTTGAATATAAATAAAATTGCTTCTTCTGTTTCTAATATTTCACAAAGTGTTCCTTTAATGAAATCTTTTGATGTTGATTTGACAAAATCCCTTCCTATTGGATATGAAATAGGAGAAGGTTTTGAATTATCTACAACCGTTGCAAGTATTAGTAACTTAACAATTACCGGAACACACCTTACAGGAACCCTAACCAATTCAATTCATGTTACTAATTCTCCTATTGCTATTCCTGTAACTTATAAAGGAGATGAAAACCACAATTCTGTAAGCTTTAATGTAAATTTAACTGTAACACCATTCGTTCAACAAACCCAACCTATTAACATAGACATGGAAAATACTTCCGATGCTATTTCAATTGATTTAAGAAAAGGTTTAGAAACTGCTGCAAGATGAGATTCTGATGCATTGACAGGATATGTATGCGACGGTACCCTTCCTTCTGGATTTACACTTACAAACAACATTTTATCAATGGCAGCAAATGCAGGAACCGAAACATCATATAACATCAAAATGAAATGAACTCCGCAAACAACAAATGCTTCAGATTATGATCTAATCTCCTACGAATTCACTGTTAATATCACAAACTACTTAATTGCAAGTTCAGAAGATAGCGAAACCGGAATTTACACCACTTATGAAGTGGAGTATGATCTTTCTAATAATGATATCTATTTCTTGAAACTAAGAGCACCAGAAAAGATATTTCAAAATAATACCGGTGGTGGTGGGGGTAATGCTTATGAAATAACAGGACAAAGTAATTCATATGGTTCTATTCAACTTTGATACGAAGCACTTGCTAGTGGCTCTGCAACACCAACAACAGTGGGTCCAGAAAAGGATGGTGGATATGGTACAGGTGGTGTCCAACAGAATTATAATCCACCTGAACCTTCTTATGAACTGAATTATGCGATCAGTGTTTCGCAACTAGGCTACTACCCATACGCAAAAAGCGTTTATAATGGAACTCCCGGCGACTGAGATAGTTTTAAGGAACGAACATTTATTTTAAAAACCACCCTTTTTCAACTTTACGGTATGTCAGATATTGGGTATACTATCTACGTTATTTTCACTGTCGTTAATAAAGAACTTAGCAACTATATGTCATATGTCGAAAACCAATAAACTCCCACAAAAAAAATCGTTCTTCCTTCTAATTAATATCGGTATTGTCTCTGTTGTATCCATTTCCACTTTAGTAGGCGGTTTCTTCATCTTTAAAACAATCTTTCCTTCCAACCAAATCAAGATTAATCCCAAAGAAAGTGAAAAACTTTATGTATCTGTAAGTCCAATCTTTTTTATCACGGGAACTTCCCAAGATGTCTTCAAAATAAAAACTAATGGAGCAGAATCTATAAGAGTAGAAGGTGTAAAAGATATCATTACATACACACATGATGGAGATGGTGTTGTTACTCACACTGAATTTGAACATGAAAAAGTCGATTTAAATAAAGAAAAAATTCATCTCTCCTACACAAAAAACACAGATTATGCTTATTTAGACTTCACTAACTTTGTTTTTCATAAAGAAGAAAACCAAGAAATCTTTTATATGTTTGATGTAATTGCTCATCGAGAATGGGATAACTCCGAAGTTACAACAACATCCTGACTTTATAATATGCCCATCTCTCATATCAAACAAGATAGTTTTTTAGCAGTGGATTTACTTGACCGAGTTCTATCTTTCCCTTTTAATACCACCACAGGAATAGTATCTCCAATAGGCAAAATATATAACGCTGATGAAGAAGATTATGACAAATGAACAGATGTTTCCTGAGAAGAACAAAAAAATAAACTCGCTTACATTTACTTCAATAAAAAAGCATTTGAAAGCACTTCATCGTCCGAAAAAATTCATCTACCTCAATTTACTAACTTAACAAGTTTAGAAATGATAAAATTACCAGACTTGGATAATGTTTGTTTACCAAATAATTTCTGTTCTAATGATAAAGTATTAACTGAGATTGAAAGTACCACTACCATTAAAGAGGGAAACAAATTCCGCGAATCCGATATTGCCGCTAACCTTTACGAACCAACGTCAAAAGAACCTCCCCCTGAGAAAAATTATAGTGGTTTTTGTGCCTACACTTATTCTTTAAAAATTATTAACGAAAACTTATTTGCCAAAGTTACTGAGTTACCAGAATATTTTTTTGCTAGTTCTTATATTACTTCCTTCGATTTTTCTGCTCTTCCACATCTTAAAACAATAAAGAAAAACTGTTTCTATTATTCACTACTTAATAAGGTCAACTTTGAAAATCCTTTATTGAAAGAGATAGGAGATGATTGCTTTTCTATGTGTTTCAAACTAACATCCATCACTTTCTCAAAAGATGTAAAACTTCATCATATCGGTAAAAGCTTCGCTTCCAGTGCAATATCTTTATTAACGATAACAATCCCTTCTTTCGGTTTTGATGAACAAGATGCTAATCCCGGCTATATCTATATTGGAGATGATTTCTTATCCAATTGTCGTTCTTTAACCTCAATCGAAGCCCCTTACGAAAAAGGATTATTTTATGATGTTGAATATTTTGGAAAAAATTTTGTTTACAATAATTCTATCGTTACTTTGAAACTTGATTTTGAAAACTTTAAAGGTACATGAGATTCAACTAACAACATGCCAAAAGCAGAAGCTGCTTCCCAACTTCCTGTTCAATTCTTTGCCTCTTCTAAAATTGTTTATGAAATTGAATTAAACAACTTTGCTAAGGTAAAAAGCTTCGCTCCTGTTACCACTTCTTCCTCTTCTGGCTCTGTTTATTCCCAAGCTTTTTCCAATGTCCCTTCCTTATTCTATCTTATCATCGATGATATGTATTATGAAGATGAAGATAATATATTTAACGCTAACGAAACTGGTACTGTCAACACTTCCCTCTTATCTTTTTCTAATAATATTGCTGCATTACACAATTGAGAAAAAAAAGAACCGGTTGAAACTGGGTTATGTTTTTTAGACTCTTCTGTTTATACATTAATAACTTCCGAGATTTCTAACCTTTTACACTGGGAGGATGTATATTCAGAGTAAAAATATAATTTAACCATGACAAAAAAGAAAATATTCATCATCGCATCCCTATCAGTTTCCTCCTCTTTTGTTATTGGAGCTGTTGGCGGATTAGGAATTGTTCTTTTAACAAGAAAAACTACCAAAGAAAAACTAAACAAACAATTAAACCTAAATCCTTATATCTCTGGAGTTGATGGAATTATTTTAAAAGATCCAAATCATCAGCAATTCATCTTTACTGGAAACTGAGACGATACAAATAGTGATATCTGAGTTGATGGAATGGACCAACTTCCTGGACTTTCTTTTAATAAAACCACAAAAGTTCTTGATGTCTCTCATTTAAATCCTGACAATATCCTGACAGAAGATGGAGAACACAAATTCATCACCATTCATGTACATCGAAGAACAGATAACACTTATTGTGAACGAGAAGTCTATTTTTATAATTTACCAGAAAGCGACGAAGAACATACCTACCCATCTTTCTCCGACTTGCCAGCTAATGAAGCTTATTGTATTAATACTAATGATGATGTAGTTCTATTAAAATGAGATTTAAAGACTGGAGAAATAGAAGAACAAACGCCTGTTCCTACCAATGTTTATTCGATTCAATGCGGTAGTAACGTTCCTGAAAATTGAAATCCAGATGAAGAGTATTATCTTCCCACCATTGTCGCGTCAAAAACACTGGCATCCGTTATTCTTCCTCACAATGATGTAAAATGAAAAATATCTAACTCTTTTCTAGCTGGATGTTCTTCTTTGGAATTCGTCGAACCTTCCTCTCCTTTGAAAAATGGTTCTTATGATATTGATAAGTATTGTAAGATTACCTCCATTATTGACGGCAAACCTGTTTTAAATCCTTATCCAGAATTAGAATATGGTTCTAAAAAATATTATTATGGAGTTTTAAGTAATACCACCTCTTTACATGCTATTGATTCAAAAATATTTAAAAATATCAAATATATCCCCGATTATTTCTTTTTCTCTTCTACAGTTTATGATTTTGACTTTTCTAATCTTCCTGAAATCTTATGAATTGGAGATAAATTCTTTTCTCAAACCTTCCTTATTGATGATTTCGAATTTGAATATTCTCCTAAACTAAGATATATCGGAAACGACTTTTTCTCAAAATCGTATATTCAAACTGCCACTTTCAACAATATCTCCTTATATTCTGTTGGTGATAATTTTCTAAGTGATTGTAAGAAATTAACTTCTGTTGTTTTGCCAAAATTCACATCAGATTATTCTTTAAACATCTCTTCCAGTGTAGGAGATAATTTTTTGGCTAATGACACTGCTTTATCAAAAATCTCCTCCTCCTCCTCCTCCTCCTATTTTGATAACATTAATTACTTTGGAAATAATATGTGCGCTAATTGTCCTTCATTACAAATAATAAATCCTTCCTTTGCTAATTTTCAAGGAAACACTCACTCCTTAGTTGAAAATGTTACTTCTACTAATGGAATGTATCTTTCAAGAACTGTAAAATACAAACCCGAAACAAAAGAAAATGAACCGACAAAAGCATATTTAGAAGTTAATAAAGCTTCTTTTCCTATATTAACAAGTTTATCAGATGTTATTAAAGATTATTTATCAGTTCCAATTGTTTATAATTCGTATACATCTACAATCTCTTTTACTCCTCAACCTCTTTGGTTCGATAAAGCCACTAATGATACTGCGGATGGTTCTTATACTATATACAACAAAGTAGACCCAGTAACCTCCGCTCGTTCTTTACTTTTTGAATTTACTCTTCCTCATACTCCTAATGAAAATATATACAGTCAGCGAATAGGACAAAACAATGCAGAAGGTGTGTTCGTTCCTATTTCTATTTCTACTTTCCGAGGTCCGATGAATTTCAACTTAATCGTTAATTTTGTCAACGAAACAGTTTTAACAAAAGAACAAAAAGATAACTTTGATTTTAACGCTAATTTCAATTCTTGTATTTTAGGTACCAGTAGTAGACAAGTAAAAATACCTTCCACTTTAATTCCAGCTCTTAATTCTTCTATTACACAAGTTATTGTTCCGGATAAAATCCAAGCAGATTTTAAATATGAATCAGGTTTATACTATATCGATGTTAATTTTTTGGAACAATACCAAGGAACACAAAATTGAACATATTGTATTCCTGTTAAATATAAACGAACCACTGAAGATACTGAAAAAACCATTAATCTTTATTTCTCCGTCTTTTCTCCCACTATTTCTAATAGTGGTTATGGCGAACTTCCTTTTAACTTCTTTGAAAATACGAATGCTTATCAAATTAATTTATCCGGAGTAGCAAATTGAAAAAAATTTAAACAACCAACCAACCAATCCCAACACAAACCTTTTTACAATGCTTCTTGTTTATCTATTCTTTGTATTGATTTAGAACGAGATTATGAACTAGGTATCGCGACATCAGCTTCAGAAGGTCCTTCAGATTCTGAAGAACTTACTTTCAAATATGCCTATAACGTAAATAATTATTGTGTCCTTACAAATTTAAATAAAACAGATGATGAAGTTCAAAAAGAAAAAATCAAAACAGCATTAATAAAATTTAGAAAATTCTTTGAATCTACCATTGGTAATTGAGAAGTTGAATTAAATTACGAATATTAAAAAGAATGAAGAATGGGAAAAGTAACAGAAAGAATTGTTAAATATCCTCATTCATTCGAACCTGACTATATCATTCCCTCATCCTATCAACCTTATCGTTATGTTCTTGGGAAAAAAGGAAAGAAAATTTTAGGAATCGTGGGAATGAACCCTTCTGCTGCAAATGAAAGAACAAGTGACAACACCGTTAATATTGCGATTAATGTTGCCAAAAAACTCGGGTATGATGGATATATGATGTTTAATATGTATCCTGAAAGAGGAACATCGCCAAAATCTTTAAAAGGATTTGATATGTATTTACACAAAGAAAATCTGAAATATATCAAAGAAACTATCAAAACCTTTAATATCAAAGAAGTCTGAGTTTGTTGAGGAGATAATATTATCAAAGAAGCGAAATATGATATGGTAAAAATGTTGCGATTACAAAATATATTCATGTTCACTTTCTGAGAATTAACAAAAAAGAATAACCCCTCCCATCCTTTATATAAATCCTACAAAGATATCGATAGTTCAAAAAGACGAGATTATTATTGACAAAAAGAAAAAATCCTTATTCTTGGAGACTCACATGGAGAAAAGGATATCATTGAACAAATCAGATTTAAAGAAAACCCCGATCTTATTATTCACACAGGAGATATCTACAATTTCGACACAAAAAGAAGCGAGATAGAAAATGAATGAATTGAAACAAACATTGACTATCTAACCTTAGGGAATCACGATATTAACGCAAAAACCCCCCAAGACTTTAATTCGAGCGAAGAATATGACAAATACATGTATGATTTAGATCCTTATTACCTATTAAAAAACAAATATATCCTTTTCTTTATCCAAAACTACAATGTTTTACTAACCCACTCCTTTGAATATGAACCTAATTATGCTACTTGATACAACAAATTTAAACCAAGACAAAACCAAAACGAAGAAGATTGAAACATTCACTTCTCAAAGATTATCACATCAGTAAACATCAAGCTTGTTATTTGCGGACACACTCATATTCCTTACATTAAAGAAAAAAAAGACCTTATTATCCTAAATCCTGGAGCTTTATCTGGAAAGAATAAAACATACATCATCGGCACTTACAATAAAAAGAAGGAAGAATTTTCTTTCAAAATCAAAACTTGACAATAAAGAATTAGACAATCTCAAACCTGCGCAAAAACAATCAACTGGTTTAAATCTTTTTATATAATTTTGGTATGGATTTTAATGAATTAAAAGAACAATTTGAGTTCGATAATGAAGAAGCTATCGAGTTTTTAAACAATGAGTTTGATAAGATTCGTTCCGGAAGAGTTAACCCTTCTATCTTTAATGGTTTAAAGCCAGAAGTTTATGGGGATTTTATGCCTTTACAACAAATAGCAAATGTTCAAATTATTGATGCACGAACTGTTTTCATTAAACCCTTCGATAAAGGAGTTATTAAAGAAATCTATTCTTGTATCAACAAATCCAATATTGGTGTCAATCCAATTATGGAAGAGGGATATATTCGTCTTAATTTCCCCCAAATAACAGAAGAGGTCCGAATTAAGAATGTCAAAAATGCCAAAGTTATTTTAGAAAAAGCGAAAACTAAAATCCGTTCCAATAGAGAAGAGGCGAGAAAAAAAATCAAACAACTAACCTCTATTAGTGAAGATCTAATCAAAACTTATAATGATGAAATTGATAATATCACCAAAACCTACAACACAAAACTAGAAAAACTATTTGAAGAAAAAGAAAAAGAATTACTAAAGGTTTAATGCTTCATATCAACAAACTCGATCAAAATAAGAAAAACGATTTCAAAATCCGAATGAAAAGTGTTTTCCTTATCATTGTAGTATCTTTAGTTCTCATCGTTTTTTGTGTTTTAGCGGATCCAAGACATAAAAACAGAACCAATTGAGATAATAACGATTGATATGACGGCTTCGCTTTTTACCTTCCTTTGTGAGCTAATTTCATTTTTGCTTTAATCCTTGTTTTCTGTCTTTCTTTCATCATTTATCAAATTGCCAAAGAGTTAGAAGGATGTTTTATAAAATCACAGTCGAAAAAAAATATTTTATTCATCTTCTTCTTCCTTTTTCTTTCTTTTATTCTCCCTTCCGGTTTCCTTCTTTTTGTTGTTTATTTTGGAAAGAGTGAAAAATGATTCAATATCGACTCAGCTGTTTATGTCTTCCTTTTTATCTGTTCCTTATCCTTTATTTTCCCGTTACATTCCTTAGTTAAAAAAAGTAACAACAGCAATAAACACAACAACTTCTTCTTCCCGTTCATTACTATCCTTATCTCCTTCTTTATCTCTGGAATTCTTTATTTCACTATTATCAGAGGAATAATAACAACCATTGCTATTTTGGCAATTTGTTTTATGTGCGATAGTGGCGGGTATATTTTTGGCGTATTATTCGGGAAACATAAAATGGCTCCTACTATCTCCCCTAAAAAAACATGAGAAGGATTGGCAGGTTCCTATTTTTGTAGTATCATCATTGTTTGTTTACTTCTTTACCTTTTCTCTTTTGGCGAACATTCTTATAATCTACAATCTAACTTTTTAGGAAACCAATGAGATAAATATTCAGAAAGAAATAAAGGTATCGCCCCAAATAGTTTTGGTTGATGAATGTTATCTGTTGGCCTTATCTTAGTTTTATCTACCATCTCGGTTATTGGCGATCTTTTGTTCAGTTGATTTAAAAGAGTTAATAAGATAAAAGACTTTTCTAACTTTATTAAAGGACATGGTGGAATCTTAGATAGGGTTGATTCCTGAGTTTTAGTTATTTCTTCCTTTTTCATTCTATCTTTAATCATCAGTTCCATAAGTACATATCTCACTAATTTCTCACAAAACCGAATCTTTAATTATTGCTATATTTATTAATTGTAAAAGAAAATAAAAAAGATATGGGTTAATTATCGTTATTGAAATTGCATTTGTGCCTCTTCAACACCGATTCTTGCAGATTGAGCATCCGCTAACCTAGTTTCATAAGGAACTACCTTCCTTAGTTCCTCTTCATAAATCTTCTTCATTTCCAGTTTCATTCGATAATTCTTAAAGAACCAATCATCACTATGTCTTGAAACAATTTCTGGAGCTTTTGTTAAAACTTGTAAATTAGCTTCTCTTTCACGATGATAAAAATCCTTACAATATTCAGCTTTTGCAACTTGCTCAGCGGTCTCTTGTTCTTCTGGACTTACATCTAAATTTATTTCTTCTTTAAATTTATTAACTTGGAATATTTGTCCATCATCATGTAATATTTCTGCAGTATTTTGTCTTAAATTGGCAGAGAATGTATCCATAGTTGATCTTGTAACACGATAAGGACAATCGGCTCCTCCAAATAAATATCTATTAGTTGATTCAACACTTCTTTTCTCGCTAAATATCATTACAGATCATGATACGTCAACAATATCTTCTTTTGCTTTTGTGATAATTTCTTCATCTCCGCTTGCTATTATTTTCGATAACATTCCAGAAAGACTAGCCCCAATAGCAGGTGAGTTAAAATCTCTTATCATTTTCCCTTCAATTATTTTATTTAGTTTTCAAATAGGAACCAATGCTTGATTAGGAAGAAAATCATCATTTTCAGTATTGAATAAAGAACCGGCTTCATCAAATGATTCACATGGTCTTAAAAGTTTAACCATTGAACTTCGAATAAGTTTAGGGTTTTGTTTAATATGTTCAACGAGTTTTTGATTTGGAACTAGATTACCAAAAGCTTCAAAATACTCTCTCATCTTTTGATCTTTTCATGCTTGCTTTTGTTCATCAGATAATTCTTGTTCGACATCCCTTTCTAATCTTTCATAATAACGTATTTTCATCATTCTTCATATATCTTTTTCGAAAAAAGTTAAATTTTCTTCTCCTTGTGTAACTGCTTTTTTCCCGATTTCTTCCATATCTTCAACTATACAAACATTAATCATCGCTCTTACATTACACTTTCCTACTTTCTCAGGTCTATACAAAACAACTTCTCGATGTAATTGGGCAAACTCAACAATCTCCTCGACTGATAAACTAAAACTAGCATCCATAATTTGTTCAGGAGTTATTTCTAAAATCTCACCCCACAATCCCAAATGAAAGTTTCTTGTCATCTGTTCAAGTTGTTGTTGTGCAAAATTTTTATCGGTAATCAATATACTTAATTTTTGTAATGCTAAATAGAAGGTGGTAAGTCTATCAATATCAATTGCATCCTTTTGTGTATTGATAAAATCCGTCTTATAAGTTTCCCATATTTGTTTGATGTTTTGTAGTGACATTGTGCCATTATTATAGCGGAAAAAATTAATTTGGTTTTTGCTTGGTATTTTTTGATTCTCATCAAACTTGGAACAGCCCTTCACTATGACAAGAATCAGAAATCACCATATTCAAAACTGAAAGTGTAAACTTAAATATTTCAAAGCCAAATCTAAAAACGGTCGCAATTTAAATTCCGAGTTTCTTTTGAATTTTAATATTTTGCGGAAGATAAAAATTAAACTATTTCTGCCTTATTATTGTTAAATAATGATTTTTGCATATAATATTCTCATATGCCATTTATTTCCAAAGCTGAACGAGAAGCAAGAGCTGATAAATTATACCGTGGTAACAGTGGTAAGAAAGCTTGAATACTTTTCACTATTATCATAACTGGAGTTTACATTGCTTATGTTCTTTTATTATTAATCGGAAACATGAATATTGAAAACGCTAATCTTGAAACACCTAATTGACTTCAATCTATCTTCATGATAACTGATAAAGATCACAAATTTACTACCGCAGGATGAGTTGCTTTTGGAGCTACTATCCTTGTCGCTTTAATGTTATTAGTAAGTTTAATTATCATTTTCTTATTCAAATCTTCAAAAGAAATCGCTAAAGAAGCAGTTTATTTAGTATCTCAACCAGATGGTGGAAGAAACAATTCTACTCAAGGAAAATCAAGTGCTAAAACAGCGAGAGAAAGATTAGGAATCGATAACTAGTTTAGTTTTATTCTATTATTCTACTTTTATTAAATTTAGCAATATAGAATTCATTCAAACTCTAATTTCTTTTATTTAGAATTTTTTAAACATTCATTTATCTTATTGAATATTAATTTAATACCAATATTCTTACTAGAAGAAGCACAAATAATATTTTCCTTCTTCACATTTAAAATCTTACTTATCTTATTTAAGTTATTATTTAAAACATTCTTACTTACTTTATCAATCTTATTAATAATAATAAAATGATTCACAAACTTTGATTTTAAAAAATTAGCCATTGTTATATCGTCCTGAGTTAAAACACTCGCATCAATAATTTGAAAAACACCAAATAAATTTACTCTCTTAATTAAATAATTTTCAATCAATACAACTAAATCAACTTTTTTCTCTTTCCCTAAATTCGCATATCCATATCCGGGCAAATCGATAAGACGAAAAGAATTAAAACGAAAGAAATTAACTAATCTTGTTCTTCCTGGTGTTTTAGAACTGATAGCAATCTTCGCATTAGCCATAGCATTAATCAAACTAGATTTTCCCACATTACTTCTTCCAATAAAACAAAACTCAGTTTCATTATCAACGATTCAATCTTTTTCCTGTAACGCTGATTTAATAAATTCTGCCATACGATAATTATAAACCCATCCTTCTTTGGTTTCTTCTAAAATAGCATAAAAATTCTTTTTCTTGTCCTAGCACCAAATATAATAATACCAAACATAAACATTATGAAACAAAAAATATTAATTGCAACAACAAACCAAGGCAAGTTCAACCAGTTTTTGAATGCTTTACAATCCAAACTTGGAGATAAATACGATTTCATTTCTCTTAACGACATTAATTACAAAAAAGATATAGTAGAAGATAAAGAAACCTTATTGGAAAATTCAATAAAGAAGGCACAAGAAACATGCTCGGATACAGGTTATATTTGTCTAAGCGATGATAGTGGTTTTTTTATCAATGCTTTGCCTAACCTACTCGGAATTTTTTGCGGAAGATATAGAAAAAGTTTTTCAACAAGAGAGAAATGCCACGACGATATTTTAGCAAAATTAAAAGATAAAAAAGATCGAAGTTGTTATTATGAAACATCAATTGCTGTCGCTTTTCCTAATGGTAAACTATTAACTTCTGTTGGGAAATGTGAAGGCTTCGTTGATACAAAATATGACGAAAAATATATCGGAGTCAATATTTCACCAAATGGTGCTCATGCTTTTGATTTTATTTTTATTGACAAAAAAACTAAAAAACCATTACCTGAATTAACATCCAAACAATTAATGAATACAAATGCAAGAGGAAAAGCGTTGAAGAAAATAATAAAATTACTGAGTTAATATTTATCAAGTATTTTGTATACTCGCTAAACACTATCACCAATATCCCCTAACTCCCTTTCATCTATCTCTTCAATAAAAAATTCTATCCATTAAAGGATTCTTTATGCTTCGCTATATATGTTAATATATGTATTCATCCTATTCTAATTAAGCTAACGATGTTCAATAAAAAGTCTTTACTTGTTTTTTTGCCTGTTATTCTAACACTCCCAACAGTTTACCTATTAACCTCCTGTTCTAAACAAAGTAATTATGCTAAAAACAGATTTTTTAATGTAGAAGAAAAGATTAATTGGGACTGAATCAAATCTTATCAAAAAAATGTTCTAGACTGTTTAGCAGCCAATGTATATACTTACGAAATCCAAATCAATTGATGCGACCCTGATGAAGCTTATCCTTATGTAAAACAACAATGTGGCTGACTCAACAAACAATTAGAACCTTATAAAGATGACACAAATACCGATGCTGTTTATATGGAACAATGTTACAATCAAACAAAAGCATTAGCAACCCAATGTGGTATCGATCCTGTTGATTGATGAAATGTTGAAAATATTGCTGTCCCTCAATTACAAACATCCTACTACAATGATTTAATCACCAAAGGAGTTTCGCCTACTGATGCCACTAACGCTACGAATTCTTTCATCTCCACTTTAAACACATCCATTATTCCTAAAGCAAAAAAAGGATTTTACGACAACTTTGAATTTAGTATGGCAATAGCTTCAGATGCTGTCGCCTTAGGAAAGAAAAATAAACTATCCGTTTTAAAGAATGATAGTGAAACTAATTGAACTATCTCAGATTTAAACGCTGATAAAGATAACACAAAACTAGCGGTCGCTTTAAACTATGCCCAAACCTTATTGAATGACAGAATCGTGGTAAATAACATCCCCAACTCCCAAAATGATATGAAAGCATTTGTTAATAAAATCAAAATTTATACATCTGAACAAAAACAAAGTGGTAGTTTAGATATTGGAAGCACCATTGATAACACTGACTTACAAAAAGTACTTCTTTTTAAATACAATAAAATGTACGGAATTGATAAAGATCTTCCTTCATGTGATTATTCCAAATCCACCTCCGATGATTTTAACTCTGATATCAAATTCTTCACTGATTATGAATTATTCGACGGATATGATGCTTTTGCTACAACTTATTCAGCCAACGAATTCTATCCAGGATACACTTTACATGCCAAAATTATGGATATTGATAGCGATAACTCCCAAAAAGTAAATTTAAAACTACAATTCGGGACTTCGCCTTCTTCCAAACCTGAAACCATATTATGATCCACAGTTTCCACAGATTCAATCCCATCTACTTCCTCCACCCCTAGGGTTGCTGATGATAAAAACAAAGGAATCATGTCTTTAAAAATTGACTTATTACAAAATGATCAAAAAGTAAATTGTTCAAAAAATGTATATTATACAGATCCTAAATATGTAACCTTATACGACAAAGATCTTCCCTCCGCCAATTCCAGTGATAGAGTAGGACCTGATGGAGCTAAAAATCAATGTCAAGGAATAGAATCAAATTTCTATGACACTGCTAATAACAGACCTAATATCGAAAAAGTATTAAGCAAAATCCCTGCTAATGAAGCACCGGCTGTTGGATACGATTTTTCCGATGCTTTCTTTGATATTGGTTCTGATGAAATAAAAATGATTCCAGTTCCTAATATTTCTGGGGTAGATAATTCAAAGAAGTTACACGGCAACCAAACTATTAAATTTAAGTTTACAGGTTCTGATTTATCAAATAATACAAACACTCCATATTCTTTATCAGGGCATTGAGTTATTGCCGACACAGATGTAGATAACCCTGCCAAATTTATTGTTGTGAAAGATTTACAATGACAAGAAAAAACACCAGGCGCTTCCTTAGCTGATGACATTTGAATCCAATACAACGTCAATCAAGATCTTATAAACAAACTAAACTATTATCGAACAGTAACAGGTTGATTTGATGATTTCTCCTCAGCTTATCAAGGATTAAAAAATGTATCTTCTACCCAACTTGATAAAATGAAAGAAGAATTAGATAATGCTTACCAATGGTGTGTAGTGGAAACTGTATTATTTGCTGTCTCTGTTGCTTTATCAGCCACTTACATTGCCTTATCAGTATGAACTTTTGGCGCTGATGTTCCAATGATAGTTTTAAGTCTTCTTGTTATTGCTGCCACTGCTGCCATCATCGCTTTTGAATGAATGCACTATGAAGGATTAAAAGAAGCATACAATGTAGCAGTAAATATTGTTTCTGTTGTGACAAACTTTACTTCAACCTACGAAAAAGTCCAAACTGTTGTCAATACACAAAAAGCCGTTTTAAACAACCCCTCTTCCACTATAGAAGCATTAAATACCGCTTGCTTCAACATTTATAAAGTCTTAACAGATAATAACAATGCTAATGCCAACACCTTCTCCACCTTCCTAATCACTATCTCTAACCTTAAACTTAAAGAAAATGGAAATACCGAATTAACCCAAACAGAACAAAACACTATTAAACAAGCTTTCCTTCCTCCTTTAACAACCTCTAATGGTGATGGCGAAGGAACTGCATGAGCATCACCTGTTTCCACCTCCCACTTCGAACTTCTTGCTGCCCAATGAACCATTGATTCTTATGAGTTCGCCACAATTGTTGATAATGGCATTAACGAAGAACCATCCTACAACAAATACACAAAATTCATGGAAAACAATAATATCGCAAAATGAGGAACATTAGGAACAAAAACTCTTGAATCAATTCATGAAACTATTGAAATTATTCACCTTGTTAAAGCTCTAAGAACCGCAAAACTAGCAGGTACTGTCGCTGATACTGCCGGTAGTGCCGCTGTTCCTTATGCATTAATCACTTTATCTGTGGTTTCTATTTTTGAAGCTGCTGCTGAAATTATCATCGGATTCTTAAAATAATGAAAAAACTCTCTCTCCTTCTTTCTCTTCCTCTTTGCTCAATCATAGCCTCTCCTTTTATCGTTTTAACTTCTTGCAATATAACCCATTCAAACCCTGTAAAATGAGACAGAAAAGCAAATTTAGGCAACATCCCTTCTTTCAAACTAGTTAACAATTTCTCCAATAACCAATTCTCTTGTACAATGGGTTGATGAGGAGGTCCGGAACATAATGATGGTACTGGCGGAGTAATGGTATGTACCGACACAGTAACAGTACATGAAGATTTCTTATTAATAGGAACGAGTGTATTGAATCTTAACGAATGGACAATAGGCCAAGATATTCCCCTAGCAGATGCAGTAAAAGCTGGGTTAGTTGGTGATATCTATCTAGGCTTTGGATTAGGAGGAGTCGATCAAGAATTAGAGTTTGGTTATTTTCATGTAGAAGAGTCTTTTACAAAAGGAAGTTGAACAACTGTTTCTGAAATCAATAATGTAAAAATGGAAGCGATAAAGGCTAGTGATAATAAAACTTATCAATGAAACTTTGGTGTAGAATCTGATGACACCATCCCGGCAAATTGATGAATCGCTGTTATTTTAGATGAACCCATTCAAAACTACTTCAATATCAGATTAGGAGAAGATATTCACAACACTATCACATTAACCGCATCAAAACAAGTTCAATTCTCTGTTCGAGGCTACTTAGCTGATGCAGATAATGGAAGAGATGATGGAAAGTTTACTAGTGGTGATGTTTATTCAACAACAGCTTCTGGAGAAAGTTATCAAGAATATACAAGAGGTGATAAAGACAGTGATCAAATTGAATGTATGAATATCGGCGCAATAAATTCAAGAACCGATTTAGATACACAAACAAGAAATGCTTTCACTCCTTTTCAAATAACAAAAGCTAAAAATTTCGATGTCCAACAAATAACTGGTGCCCCTATGGATGACGATAATGATTATTTCCAAGAATTCATTATCTCCACATGTACTAATGACAATCACTTATACGATCAAGACGGAAACATTGTCGGCACCACTTCATACAACAGTACAAATGGTAATTTTTCAGCAACATATGCCAAACCCTTAGATACATCAGTCACTTCGATCTACGGTTTTGTAAATATCACGGATAAAAGAACTCCTTCAGGGGTAATGTGTAAAGCAAGATTACAATTCCCTGTTAGTGCTAGTTAACAAAGATTAATTGATAAAATAATACTATCAAAACTTTCGAAAGTCGGAGGTGTAATTATTGAAGATCCTAAATACGTTAGAAAAAGTGAAACAGCTAGACAAATCGCGAAGAGTAGTGTTAGATTAGAGTTGGACAAAAAATATATCGAAAGTGTTCGAAATAATCCTTTTTCAACATTAGAATGAGAAAAGCCTAGATTAATCGGCGAATGACAAAACTGCCCATTTCTATTCGAAAAAGAATACACAGTTCCTACAATTGGAAGTCTTGATGAGAAGCAGCACTTTCTTTCTTTGAAAAAAAATTTCACATTATTATGCAAAGGGGGATTTTTTGACAATATCGATAATTCAGAAGACTCAAGTATTGAATCCAATAATGATTATTTAGAACAAATAACAAAATCTCAATGTAAATGAAAAAATATCGGCTTCTTTTCTAAAAAAAGTATGCAAAAAATAATTTATGAAGTTTCTTGACTAATAGGACAACAGTATGATACTTCGATTATTGAAAAAACACTGATATCAATCGAAAAACAGTCAAGCGTTATCTCAATATTTTAGAAGATATGTATTTATTAAAACCCTTATAACCTATAAAACCCCATATCATTTCAGATGCTTCTACATTTAAAACAAATCGCTTATATTTTTTTGTTCCATGTATTGCTATTGCCTCTTTAAAAACAAATTCCCAAGAACTTTTATCCAATTCAAAAACTTTCATTAATTCTAAAAGAACTAATATACAAGATTCTGGTTTTTTCTTTGAACCCCAAGTGATAAAACATTTGCGAGCATATATGAATTTAATAGGAGGAAAAATATTTTATTACAAGGACGCTCATTATATTGAAATAGATGCAATTATCCAATTTAAAAACACTTTCGTTGCTTGTGAAATAAAATTAGGTTCAATATATGGAATAAATGACGGGATAAAACAAATCAATAAGTTTCGTTCTATTTTGTCCGAAGAAGAAAAGAAAAAATATTCATCCTTTTGTATTATCACTGCCAGTAATTTACTTATTGCGATAAACAAAATGATATCAATATTATCGCCCTCGACCAAATTTTTTGGGTATTTAAATATTTTGTTTAGATTAGTCTATTTTTTGAACAAATATAATCATTTATATGATATTAAAAACAAAAAAAGCTCTCTCTCTCTCTCTCTCTCTCTCTCTAATAAGTGCTAATACTTCTTTAAAGTATGGACAAGAAAACTAAAAGAATAATTCAAATAACAACAGCAGGAGTTTTATTTGTTGGTGGAGTTATTGCTTTAATCCTTTTATTAAAAAATTGCACAAATCAAAAACATGAAAAAAATATCGAAATTGGAAATATTGACAAACTAGATTTAAAACTAAACGACACCAATCTCCTTTCTTCCTCCTTCTCTGTTAAATATAGTGATGGATCTTACATTGAAAAACCAGAATTTTCTTTCTCTTCCGTCCTTCCCTCTGGCCTATCTTTAAACATTTTGGAAGAAGGAGATGGGAAAGCAAAAATCCAAGGGAATTCAACAAGTGAAATAGATGAACAAGGGAATTTTAAAACCTTTAAATTAAAAGTTGATGATGGAAAAGGGAAAAGTGCGGAAAAAGAATTTAAACTAAGATGCTTAGCGTTTTGTGTCCCAGATTCTCCAATCAAATTTCAAGGAGTAAAAAGCGAAAACTTATTTTGCGATATAGTAGAAAATACTGGTGACGAACCATTTGCAGTAATTGAAAAAGATGAAGGCTCGTCAGAACCGATAGAAGCAGAAAATCTTGTTATCCCTGATTATGTAAAAGTGGAAGGAAAAGAAGAACCGGTTCCTGTAACAAAAATAGAAGATGAAACTTTTAAAGGAGCAGATTTAGAAGGAAGTTTAACAATTGGAAAGAATATTGAAGAAAATGGAAAAGAAGCTTTCGAAGATTGTACTCGCATTACTGGGGAACTTACAATCCCAGATAGTGTAGAAGAAATCGGCGAATCAGCTTTTAAAAATTGTTCAGGTTTAAACTCAGCAATAAAATTGGGACACAAAGTAAAACATATCGGCGAATCAGCTTTTAAAAATTGCGAACATATCACTGGAGAGTTATTGATCCCAGAAAGTGTTGAAATAATCGACAAATCCGCTTTCCAAGATTGCTCAAATCTAACATCTTTAACCCTATCCTCAGGAGTTGAAATAATAGCAGATGATGCTTTTAATCATTGTTCTTCATTAACCGGAGAACTATCAATTCCAGAAACTGTAACAACTATCGGACCTTCAGCTTTTTTAGATTGCGATGGTTTTGATTCAACATTAACAATCCCTAGTTCAGTAATAAACTTAGGAGAGCACGCTTTTGCCAATTGTAATCATTTTACCACTCTTAGATTTTCCGGATTTACACATAACCCAGGATGAAACTCTAATGGTATTTTTGAAGGTTGAAACAATAATCCAACTACTAATCTATTTGTTAATTCTACAAATGAAGAACTTTGATCAAATTGAGAAGCAAGAGACTATGCGATTTCTAAAGGTCTAGGGTTAAACTGAATTGGAGAACTAAATTACAAACTTGCGGATGGAAGTGATTGAGAAGGACACGATCCTTTATCAAGTACTTTAACATGCGAAAAAGAAGGAGAAGGAATATCCGCTTATGCAAAAATAACGCACTGTCAATCATCCTATGAAGCTACCGATTTAGTTATTCCAGATTATGTAAAAATAGGGGATGAGGTTTTACCTTTAAAAGAGATTGATGCTTGTGTTTTTATGAATAAAATGCATCTTTATCACAATCTAACAATCGGAAAAAATATCACAATAATCGGCCAAAGCGCTTTTGAAGCAAATCCTGACTTGAATGGAACTTTAATTCTTGGGGAAAAAGTAACAAATATTGGGAATTATGCATTTGAATTTTGTCATTTTGAAAACGAGCTTATTATTCCCGAAAGTTTAGAAAACATAGGTTATAGTGTTTTCAGAGGTAGCAATTTTTCAAGTGTTAATATAAAAAACAACTCTCACTTTCAATGAGCAAACAATGTAGGAAGTGAATGCAAGGTTTTAATCCCAAAAGATTATGAACATATAGATGGAAAGTTTAAATACGATAATGAAAAACCGTCGGGTGGATTTGCCTTTGGTCATTTGGTTATTCCTGAAGATGTAACAACAATAGGTGATCACGCTTTTGCTAATTGTGTTGGATTAACAGGAGAATTGACTATTCCAAACAGTGTAGAAACTATTAGAGAAGAAGCGTTTAGTGAATGTTATAATCTCTCGGGAACATTAACGATTCCATCAAGTGTAGAAACTATCGGAGAATGCGCTTTTTCATGCTGCATTAATATTCAGTCTTTATTCTTTTCAGGATATAGCGAAGTAAATAAACCAACAGGATGAGCTGATAATATTTTTAGCGCTTGAAAAAATGAGGGAAATCCAACTGTTATGGATTCTTCCGGACAAAGTTGAAAAGCTAGGAACTTTGCAGTTTCTAAAGGGTTGGGATTGAATTGAGTGGGCGGAGAATACAAAGAAGCAGATGGAAGCGATTGAGGAAAAGATATTACTGGAACCTTAACGTGTTCAAAAGGAGGAACTGGTTCAGGTGCTTATGCTGCAATAAATTCAGTCGATGAAGATTTCCAAGCTACCGATTTAGTTATTCCAGATTATGTAAAAATAGATAATGAAGTCTTACCTTTGAAATTTATCAAGGAAGGAATTTTTAAATACGATCCTTGACATGGATTTTCGCCTTGTTTGCACGGAAATTTAACTATCGGAAATAACATAACCACTATTGAAAGAGAAACATTTGAAGGTCAATTTGAAATTAATGGTGTTTTAACCATTTCTGATTCTGTCACAAATATCGGACAAAATGCTTTTTCTGGATGTTCAAATATTACCGGAGCATTAAATATCCCTAATAAAGTAACAAGTATTAGCAGCTACGCTTTTTCTGGATGTCGAAATCTTCAATCATTAACATTAGGAGAAAATGTTACAAATATTGGCGACTATGCTTTTTACAATTGCGACAAAATTTCTTCT
>JAITDD010000003.1 GCA_031282725.1 Mycoplasmataceae bacterium | reverse complement strand
TGCGAAAAATATTTGGTCTTGTTTTTTTTTTGAATAATTATTAATGATTTGCTCTCTAAAATGAGAATATTAACTTCAAATTTTTCTTTTCTACAAGCGGTTCTTAATCACTTGTCGTTGCAGAGGTTATCCCATCGATTCTTCAACATAAATCATTGTTACGCGCTATATCCAAGTTCAGGCTTTCCTGATAGCTTTGGGATTTTAAAGGTTTTTTGTTTAGAGTAAGAGTTATACCTGATCATTCTCCATCTTATCGAAAATTAATTCGTGCTTTCAAAGATATAATATATTGAGGCAAAAAAGAAAAAAATCGAATTATATCATGTTGTTCTGATGGTTGAATAAAGCGAAAAGCAAAAACAGCAGATAAATAATTGCTAAAACAATGATGAAGGGAGTGTAAAGTGACCGATTAAAATCAAATTGAACAAAAGATAATCAAGGTTTAAACAATAAATATCTCGTGAAAACCGTTGGATAAAGCTTCGTAAACTTCTGAAAACAAAATGGTGGGCAAAACATCGGAAAAAATAACTAAAAGAGGATTTTTAATTGGGAAAGAAGAATTACATCCAACCAATAGCTTTAAAAATATCAAAAATAAACCACAATTTTAAAATCAGGTTTCTGAATAAGAATAAAAATTAAAATAAAAATTTCTTGTTCATCCATTTCAAATGCTTCTTCAAATCGCTTCTTTTTAGGTCTCGACTTAACAAATAAAAACAAAATTCTCAATGAAGAAATTCTGTAAATAAAAATAAAGCTCTTTGAGTAAAGCCGATCCACCATAAGGAGCTATACAGTCCAATTAATGGCGGAATGTCGGCTTAGGCTGATCCAGATCGTTGTTCTATAAATCGCAAGGCAAGCCTTTACTTGCATTAAATAACGCTAAAAATGGTGTTAACTTTGAATATATGTTATTCTTAAGTTTTTTAAGGAAAATATACATTCGAATTTAATTTTGAAAGTTAAGTCCCAATTAACAAGTTTTACCAATCATTGATTTATCAGCATTTAGGAAATTGCTTAAGTTCGAAATAACTAATATCTCAAATATAGACTTTTTGAAGTTTCGAATTACTCTATGCAATAAAACCTTTAAATCTATAAATAAAAACTACAAACAAGAATAGAAGCAGAAGATATATTCTTTGACATAAAAATGTAAATAAAATTGAAGATAATGAAAGCAACCCATCAATAGAAAAAAAATTCATTTTACACATTGCAAGTTTACAGGTTTTTAATCAAATGAAATTGCAGGATTCAGACCAAAGTATGGAATCGATTAAAAGAAAATAAACTTATCAAAAGAATCGAAGAAGTGAGATAGGTATAATTTTAAAAATGGAAAATGAAAATGGATTCATATATGCAAAATGGATGCTCATGAAATATTTAAAAGAGTCGGATTTTATTAAGATATTTTGAACAAAGAAAAATGTTATCAATATAGAGAAACAGAAATAAAATTTAATGAAGTCAACAAAGGTGTAAATTGGATTAAACAATACTCTAATAAAATTTGGGATACTAAAGTATGAGAATAAAATTATCTAAAAAAGTTGGTAGTATGATTAAGAATGGTATGTGAATAACAAAAAAGATTAATAAAATCAGCTTTTAGATGTTTTTTTGATGCTTTCAAATAAGATGATGTGAATTTTCCATCAATTAAAAGAAAATAACACAAATTATTTGAAAAAAAAATAATTGCAAACGGAGGATTAAAGAACTTGAACCAGAAGGATTAATAATATATTCAAAAGAGACAATTGGACTTTTTGATGGAATGAATGAAAAGAAATTTTTATATACTTTTGATATTTTAGAAGAAAAGCAAAAAAATTATGCTAACGTTTACAAAAATAGCTTGGATTGAAAAGTGTAGAAATTAAATGTAAACAAAAGAAGATAGGAAATTAGATTTCGAGAATAAAAAAAAACAAGGGTTTGAAGTTTTGGAAGAAGAGAAAAAAAAGTTTTAGTTAACGAAAAAAAAATAAATTTTACAACAAAAATTCATAAAATAAAAATTAAAGCTTTTTATTGAAAGCTAAAAGAAATTAGAAAAAATAAGGATAAAATGCACAAACTATAATTGTTATCAGCTGAATGCAGCAAGCTTGTGCAAGAATTAAAAGAAAATCGGTTTAATAGAAGGAATGTTCGAAATAAAAGATGTAACTTTCAATTTAATGATAGCAAATTCAAAATAACATGACTATTTTAAACAAATAATTAATCAGCCGAAGAACGAAGAAGGGATTGATAAACCCTCATGACAATATTAATCAAAATTCACCCGCACATTTAAGGCTCATCCGGTAAACCGAACATAAGCATTGCCATATTATCTCTGATCAAAAGAAAGGTAAAAGTGGGTATATATTAATATTTGGTTTCGGTAATTTTGGAAATACATTGGAAAGAAGTTTAGAAAAAACAGAAGTGTTTGAAAAAATCAAGTTAAAGTAAGTCAAATTAAAAAATCTGGCTTACATAAATCTGGATGAAAGAGTTACTTAATGGTTTATCGGCTTGTTGAATAAAGGATGCTTAGTTTTCTATTGATATCAATATACATAAATTTTGATATTTCAGAGTATGTTTTTCTTAGCTTTTTCAAATGCTAATATCAATGCCCTATTTAAAAGTAAATGTATTTTAAATTGCAAAGATGAAGTGTTTAGGTTCGATTCGTTCAGATGTGGATTCACTCATTTTATTAGAAATGATGAGATATGATTGCAGCTCGGAATAAATCTACTATTAAGATGGATAATCGCTTCATGGAGTGGCTACTCCTAAATATCTCCGAAATCGAATTAGGACCCATGGATATTGAAGGCAGTCTGTGCCTCCTTTTACCTTAGCCAACTTAATTTCAAAATGCATTGATCTTGAGAGGTTTATATCAAAATCATTTGGAGATATCTCCAGGTTACATAAGCAAGAATTCTTTTTTCAATGACTGAAGTAAATTAAGTCCCACATCAATTTTCGTTTTTTTTAATTTTGGGATTGATATTTTTTTATTAACCTGAATTGCATATTTCTTTTTTTTTTCAAATTCAAGTCTTTCTTTAACTATTTCGTTATTACTAAATGTCTCTTTCCGAATTCTAAACATGTCAGTTTATCCTTCTGAAATAATTGTTGTCTTTTTCGATTTTTTGCTGTAGAGAAAAAAATAGCATTTTTAATCAACAATTCCTTTTTCTTCTATTATTCAATTTTCATTATTCTTTCATCTTCTTTTCAAATTTTTGATATGACTTCAAATATATTTCTTGTTTGAGTATTTGAATCTCTATCATTCACCAATTTCTTTCATTCTTCTAAGCGTTAAATGAATTTTGTTATATATTTCCAGTTTTTCGCCATTTCTTCTCGGTTCCAAAGTTTTTCAGTTTAAAATGAAAAACTCTTATCTTAAAGTTATATATGTCGAATTATTATAAATAATATTTTCTTTTGATCCAAATAATTTTCTTTTTTATATGCTTCATTCTAATGTTTAAAGCTTCTAATTCTCATTTTACGATAATTTATTCTGCA
>JAITDD010000005.1 GCA_031282725.1 Mycoplasmataceae bacterium | reverse complement strand
TTTTTTATATATAACATAAGTGTACAGTTACTGTATGAGGCGTTAGTAACTTGCCATGCTAACTAGTGGCACCAGGTGGTCCGTGATTAGGCCGGAATGCACGTAAAAAGCCGGGTATTAATAAATAAAAAATTCAGAATAAAATTTTTATTAGTTCTTTGATAGGATATAATTAAAGAAGATGAATACAATGGAAATATTATTGATTATTTTTGTTCCTCTAGTATTTGCTGTTATTGGTGCAATTATTTCTTATAAGGTCACATCAAAAAGAATTAAAAAAAATATGCAAAAAAAACCACCTTTTAATAGAAATCAGATTCGGGAAATTTTTAAAGCGATGGGGCATCCTATAAGTGAACAAAATGTTATAGCTTACGAAAATTCTTTTAAAAACTCTTTGGAGGGAATTAAATAATGAGTGAGACTTCTATCGTTCTTCTTTGCGTTCTTGTCCCTTTCATTTTTACAATCTCTTATGCTGCCACCTTTTACATTGTTAAAACAAAAATAAATAAATTAATAAGTGAACAAGCCACTTTTAACAGAAAGCAAGCAGAGGTCATGTTTAAAACTTATAACAATGGAAAAAAACCGACCCCAGCCCAAATAGATTCAATTATGAAAGCTTATACAAAGAATAAATAGTGAAAATAATAAAAGATTTGGAAAAAGTATTTGCCCAGGTTTATAAAGAGTTGGATATCGATATTCATCCTTCCATTCTTCTTTCTAATATCCCAGAACAATCCGATTTTCAATGTAATGATGCTTTAATTCTGGCGAAGAAAATGAAACAAAACCCTATTGAGTTAGCAAATAAGGTGGTGTCTTTGTTAGATAAAAAGACGATCGAGAAAATAACAGTTGACGGACCCGGATTCATTAATATCACAGTCAAAAATAAGAAAATAGGGGAGATTGGGAACTTTTTGAACAAACATCAAGATCTAGGGTTTGAAAAGTATAAAGAGAAAGAAACAATCGTTATTGATTATGCAGGAATGAATATTGCTAAGATTATGCACATCGGCCATTTACGTTCCAACATTATCGGGCAAGCTTTGGTAAATCTTGGAAGATATGTTGGACACAAAGTTATTGGTGACGCTCATTTAGGAGACTGAGGAACCCCTATGGGTGTTATTATTGCTCTTGTATCAACCAAACTTCCTCATCTTGAATACTTCGATCCCTCTTTTAAAGGGGATTATGAAAAAATCAAATTTCCCTATTCTGTGGAAGAGTTAATAAAACTTTACCCTATTGGTGCCGCCTTAAATAAAGAAGATGCTGCCTTTAAAGAAAAAGCCCAACAATATCTGATTAAATTACAGAATAAAGAAAAAGGGGTTTATGCTTTCTGGAAAAAAATGCGAGAAATATCTATCCATTACTTTAAAAATATTACTGACTGACTAAATGTTCATCTTGACTATTGATATGGCGAGTCAGACGCCAACGATTCCACCAAAAAGATTGCTGCCGAGTTAAAAGAAAAAGGAGTTTTAAAATTATCAGAAGGGGCGATGGTTATTCAAATTCCACAATTATACAAGAAGAATGAAACCCCACCTTTTATTATGTACAAATCTAATGGAGCTTTAAAATACGAAGCAACAGATCTAGGAACCATTATTGATCGAGTAGAACAATTCCACCCTAACAAAATTCTTTATGTTATCGATAAAAGGCAAGAGTTAACTATGTTTATGGTTTTTAATGCCGCAAATAATGTGGGGATATACAACAAGGATAATCTCGAATTTATTGGTTTTGGAACTATTAATGGAAAAGATAATAAACCTTTAAAAACAAGAGATGGAAACGCTTCAACATTACAAAGCACAATCGATGATACTTACGAAGCCGCCTTAAAGATAGTTTTAAAGAATAGAGCGGAAACATATAGTGGAGATGAAATAAACCAAATCGCTTATTATGTTGCTTTAAGTGCTTTGAAATTTGCTGACCTTTCCAATTCTTTTGCCAGTGACTATATATATGAACCGGAAAAGTTTAGTCAATTCGAAGGAAAAACAGGTCCTTACATCCTTTATACAGGAGTACGAATTAAATCTATTTTAAGAGGGAATGAAGGATATGAGAATAGTGAAATTGTTGTTACTAACGAATATGAGAAAAGATTAATCATTCTTCTCGACAAATATGCTGATATTATTCATTTCAGTTTTGAAAAAAGGAATCTATCATCTTTGTGTGGTTATATCTATGAATTAACTAATACTTTCAATTCTTTTTATCATAACTGTCCTGTGAATAATGCGAATGAGTATGTTGGTTCTTTTTCTGTGACTAGAAAGATAAATCTGGATGTTGAGGGAAGGAATAATGTTGTAGATATCGTTCCAGATTTTGAGACAAAGTTTTATTCAAGTAAAGATATCAAAAATTCACGATTAAATATATGCAGTCTGGTTTTAAAGGCGATAGAGAATTTTGCTAACATTATCGGGATTTTTATTCCTGAAAAGATGTAAAGATTGTTTGTTTATCAACAAAGCCCTAATGCATAGAACACAAACTTAACAAAGTATTTGATTCAGAATAAATCTTAAAAGATGGATTTGTTTATGCAGTGGGAGGAGTATTTTCTGGATAAATCTTAATATGTCATTTTTCAACAACCAAACCATTAGATAATGGGAAGTAACTGTTATCAAGCGAATCTTTTTTGCAGAAGAAGAAATCTTCTAATGAATCACCAGCATGGATATATAAGGAAAGGTTTGAACTAACATTGTTATATCCATAGTATTCATCCCCAGTAGCAAGATCGGTTACCTGTCCCATATTTCAAACGATATTTTTGAAGGTTACATCATAATCATCGGTTGTTTTATTTTCGATAGCACCGTGGTCAGGAAGGAAGATAGATGATAGTTTTTCATTGAATAGTAAGTAAAGATTAACGATTAAAGTGCCTTCAACGGCTTGTGGGGAAGAAGAATCTCCATCACCATCTTGTTTATAAATAGATTCTAAAGGAGTAGTAGAGGGAACGTATTTTTCTCTTGCCTTAGCCAATAATCCAGTATTATTTGATAAATCGATAGTAGTGATGTTAGTGTTACAAATTTGGATTTCTTCAACAGTACTTGGGATGAATAAAGATCCAGGGTTTATAAAAGTGGCATTAGATATATACAATTCTTTTAATCCAGTAGTAACAGAAAGGTTAGGGTTGGCAACAACTCATTTGTTTGATTCATTTTCTCCAGCAATGATTAAGGAAGTTAAAGAAGATGGGAAAAGGATATTTGGAACATTAGTATCTTTGATAACAATACTTTTTAAAATAGTTTTTGATAAATCATAAGAAGTAGAGTCTTTCATAGCCGTACAATTATCCAACGAGAACTGTTCAAGTTTTGTTAAATCTTCAAGTCCAGGGATCGTATTAAGTTCAGACATATTTTCCAAAGTTAAGGATTTTAGTTCTTTATTATTTCTTAAATCTAAAGTGGAAATATTACAGTCATGAATAGAGATTGTTTCAAGCTTAGGACATAAAGAAACATCTAATGATACAATATTTTTAAGATTAGTATTGTAATCCATTGTAATACCCTTAACAGAAGTTGAATTAATTTTTAGATTAGTAACTTGATAAGAAGTGTTTGAACTAATAATACCAATTACATCATTTAAATCAATTGTTCGGTCTTCATTAGCGGTAGCAACATCAGGAAGATAAACGGATATGTTGGTTGGGGTCATACTTTTGTCATCATAAAGTTCGAATGAAGCGGTTTCATTCTTACTGTTAGCGATTGTGAAATAACAACTATCACCCTTTGCAACTGTCGTGACACAAGAAGCATAGTATGTAGTTTTATCTAATATAGCATTTCCGTTTTTCTTAACAATATAGTAAGGAGTAGGATTATATGCATCAGCTTGTTGATATTTGACTGTGAAAAGATCATTTTTTAATTGTTCTTCACCTTCATGTAAAGAAGAGGCTACAAGATTTTTCTCATCCTTATCAGAATAGATATTAAGTCCTACTAATTGAGATTCTGTTGCGCCATTTATAAAGATTGGGTAAATATTGAATTTTTCATTATTAACAGAATCAGCAGAGGAGTCGGAAGAAGAATCGATATATCCAATAGGAGCTAATTTTATTTGTTCTTTTACTAAAGGAGAGGAAATTTCAAAACTAATACGAGAAACTGGTTTGGCACTTTCTGCGATTGTACCGCCGGTACCTGTTTTATATAAAGAACAAGTAACGGCTCCACCATTGTAGTATTTAGCGGAACTTTTTAAAGAAACATCGAAATATACTTCTTTGGTATCTTTGTTAATATCTGCGTCATTTGGGAAAACTTTTGTGTACTCTAAACCGTTATTGTATACAGAAGGGTTAGTATCAAGATTGTCTTCTAAAGAATGATCAACAAAAGCATATCCTTCGTCATTCACATCGTCTTTTAAAAACTCCAAATTATTTGTAACACTGTTATTATGACATACTACTTTAATTCTTTCAGTACTGCTTGAATCGTTTGGGTTTAATGCTCCATTAACCTTTTCGATGCTATAAGAGGAAGCAGAATCGCCTTTTGAAAAATTAATCTTTTTGACAATTGTACCATTGATTCCTTCATTATTAAAAGGTCCAATCATAATATATAAACATTCAGGATCAATAACTTCGAATAAGTGTTGATTATAATCAACATTTTGTGTATTTCCTACATTATTTTTATAACTAGGGTCGATAGTTGTTTTAATTTGAAGGGTATTCGTAGGACCAGTAGTTACAGCGTCATTATTTGAATCTAAATATTGAACACTTGTTTTAAAAGGTTGGTAAGTTGAAAAATTGTTGGTTAAATAAGTAACTTCATTATTACTGGTATTGAAAGCTTTCAATTTATTAGAACCAACAACGAAAGCATTCTTATTTGGATCAACATTCGTTTTGTTAATTGCAGGATCTAATCCAGCATCAGGCGTAATAGCGAAATCAGTAGAGGAGCCTTGTTTTAGATATAAAGGTTTGTATAAATATGCGTAATCAATAGAGTTTGCACTAGCTTTAAAAACTACACCATCAGATTTTTTAATAGTTATTGTATTTGAACCGCTTAGATCAGTATTGGGTTCAGGGTTTCCTGCGGTATCAAGTTGTGTCAAATCAATAGAATCAGATCCTGTGGTGTAAACTAAAGAAGATTGGGGTGCAGATTGAGAATATTCTACTGGAATTAAGATATCTTGTTTTCTATTTCATGCAGGAAGAGTTACAGATAGGTTTCGTAATCCACCAATAGCGTTATTATAATTCTTTAATTGAATTTTAAAATCAGCTTGGGTAGAGATACCAGTTTCGATCTTTGTTGAACCTTCAACTCTTGATACATTAAATTCTCCAGTTCCCTCTTCTGTGTTTGAGAATCGTAAATCATCAAGACTAGCACCGTTTAAAGCTTGAATTGTAATAGTACAAGAACCATTTTCTTCTCCTACTTTTAAGTTATTTGGAACTTTTGTTTCACTAGAAGCACCATTAGGTTTAAATCAATATTTAAAGTCAGGGTTTGTAGAAGAAGGGATATTGAAGGATAAAGAAGTGGTAGCACCTGCAAATTTAACATCCATTCTAGTATTTTGTTGTTCGAAAGCATAATTATAAATTGGGGTGGCAAGGTAAAGATCGTCAAGTTTATCAGTACCGCCTGACACAGTTGTATACTTAGAAGTAATTCAAGTAGTTTTTAAAGCAGGACCGTCAGCTCCGTACATAGGTTGATTTAATAGAATAGAAGCAGCCTGAGTATCGGGGATATAATCGTTAAGAACACTAAATTCTTGGGATAAACTTATTTTAGGAAGTGCAACATTACCGGTACCTCAATTTGTAATCATAGCGTATGAATTAGAGTAAGAAGAGCCAGTATAAAAGTAAGGCAATTCAGGGATGGTGAAAGTACTGGTGCCACCTTCCGCTTTACTAACCTTAGCTATTTCCTCTAAAAATTCTTCTTTAGCATCTGTTCCACAACCTAACGCATCAAACTTAATAACTAATCAAGAATTAAGATCACCTAAATTCAAACCGTTATATTGAATAGAAGCATACACTTGTTTAGTTACTTTAGGACTAGATACATAAAGAGTTACTTGTTGATCAGTGAATTTGTTATTTTTAGATTTAATAAGGATACGATATAGTCCACATTTAGCAGTATTTGTGTAAGCTTTTACTTCTATTGGTCTAACACCATTTGCTGTTTCAGGGGCTAGTAAAGAAGTAGAGAATTTTAAACAAGGTTCTGTTGATTCATTTGTAGTTTCGACAGCATAATTGAAAGAAGTTAAGTCTCTTGTTTGTAGGATTTGGATATCGTTAGGATCTAATGAAAGGTATTCGTTAGGAGTAAGAATGATTTTGTTGAATGTTTGAGATTCTCCTTCTTGCATTGATTTATCTCCTGCTTCTACTTTTACATTAACGAAACCATTTGCTTGTTTTGGTAATACATTAATGTTTACCTCTGTTTCTTTGAATAAAACAGTAGAAGGGTCGGATGCATAAAAACGAGTTTGTTGTGCTTGTGCTTGATCTCATTTGAAATTAATTGGGTGAGTTCCTATTGCTGGGGTAGAACCGCTGATTGCACGAAATTCGTATACTTTTTCACAACTATTTTCTGCATCTTGAGTAGTATCTCCGATTAACTCAATACCATTTACAGTTGATAAGTCTGGTAGAACACTATTAAAAACATTGGCTTTAGAAGCAACAAGAGTAACTGCTACTTTTGAAGTATCATCACCATCAATAATAGCACCTTTAATAGATTTTAAAGCAAATCAATCTGTTGCTAAAGGATCATTTTTAACAAACAAGGTGATATAATGAGATCTAGAAGATTCAGTTAGTTTGTATACGAAATTAATCTTATCGCCATCTTTTAATTTAGAAGTTAGAGATTTAATAGTAAAAGTTTTTTTGGGTGGAGTATCGGATGTGGTTGCATAATCAATAGTGAAATCTTTATCGATTTGATAGTCTACAGTATTGAATGTGTTTTCAGGAGCACCAGAAACGGGGTTTGATTCATAAGGACACAAATTAATTAAAGCATTTGATAAATTTTGCTCTACACTAGAATAGAAAGTTCCAGAAACTGTGGAAGGTTGAGAAGCTTTAAAATCACTAGGACCATCAAATACTAATGATACATCTCCAGGTTCTACTGAAATATAAGAAACATGATCATCTCCTCCAACAACACCATAGTGTAGGTAAGTAATATTTTGATTAACAACATTAGTTTCTATTTGTGATCCATTGGCAGTAACTACTAATGCTGAACTAGGAGAAGTTACTTTAGTGACAGTTATTCCATTTCTAGTGATGGTTGGATTTGAAGGAGTAGTGGTTTGTTTGGTTGGTGTTGCGCTATCGTTTAAAAAGGCATAAAGGTTAGCTAAATCTCCACCATTAACCGCACTAACAATACCAGTAACGGCATTGGCATCTTTAGCTTCTAATGCTTCATAGAATTTTAAAGGTTTATCTCACGAAACTGCAATATCAGCCCCAGAAACAAGAGAGAAAGGTAAGGTTCTGGCGGTAGAGGAGGTATATTGGTCAGATACTCCTTGTAATTGGTATTGTAAATAGTATTGGCCAACTGTATTATTGTTAGATTTGAGAGAATCATAGTGCAATACTATAGAAGCGTTTTGACCTGCTGCTTTTGTAATAGAGAAAGCAGAGTTGGAATCGGAAGTGATTTCGTTACCCTGACTATTAAATAATTTCAATTGTACATTATCAAAACCATTAGTTACCACAGCGTTATTTAAGGTTTTGCAGTTTAAAGTGATATCTTTAGAAGTTCCATTATAGAAAACTAATGGCGCATTATTCTCGGAAATAAATTCTATTTGTCTTTCTGGAATAATAGAATAAGTGAACTCGTGAATTTTTTTAGGAAGTTCATTCGAGATGTTTCTGAAACCAAATTTGATTTTGTATTGTTCCGTTGATTCTACTTTCTTAACACCATCAGTTGCGGGAGGGGTTAGTTTGATATACCATTTGCCGTCATTTTGACCTGGTTCTACATCAACAGAAATTCCATTATCTTCACCACCATTTTTAACACAATAGATAGTGCTAGAAGATAATTCAGCACCATTGATAGGTTCTAATTGGTAATAAATTGGAGTAAGTTGTCCAGATTGGAAGGGTTTGTTGTCATTTGCGACAATACCAATGTCATAAGGATAAGAAATAGAACAAAAAATTGAGTGGGGATTTTTACCTTCAAGACCGTATTCTATTCGTGCTTGAACACCTACGCTACCAAAACCATCATAAGCTAAAGAAACGGTATTGTTATCTCTATTTAATGTTGATGTAATTCCTAACTCTTGGCCATTGATAACTTCAAGATGGAATTTACTAATATCAGCTCCATCTAAAAGTTCAACGGTTCCAGTAATAGTTTTAACTTGATTTTGAACAAAAACTAAAGGTTCATTTCAAGATACATTAACATCTGGATTTTTTACATCACTACTACAAGAGGAAAGGATAAAAGGAGTAATGGCACCAAAGCATGTAAGAGTGAAAGTAGAAAATATAAGTAACTTACCAGATTTAGAATAACGGGACATTTTAAAATAATTATATATTTTATACTATTGTATAGACTATTGAATGAATGGAAAAATAAGATTAGAGTTGATGAAAAATGAATTAATGTTTAAAAAGGAAGGAAAGAAGTAGTTTGATAAAAAGTGAATGATGGAATAGATTTAAAATATTTTGAAGAAGGGAAGAGGAAGAAAAATTTATACAAACTACACCGATTTATCTCGGGAAAATGTACTTATCTGTTAAAGATGAAAATTTAATCTAAGAAGCAGAGGATTTTGGGGTGAATTAGTAATTTTTTAAAGTATTGAAAGGAGGGAAGAGTTAACTTTTTGTTTTTTTGTCGCTATATATATATGTATAGTTAAAAATAAAAAACCCGAAAAATCAACAAGAAAATTAGTACCTTTTGGCAAACCACTTGAGGCGCAAATTGTGAAAAAAACGGGAAATGTTGTGGTTATAATTATTAATAAAGAGTTAAAACCTAGAAATGTTTGAAACAGGTAATGATAAAAAATTCGATTCATTTCTTAAAATGTATTTAGAAGATAAGAAACAAATGGAAAAAGAAAAAGAGGAAGCCAGAAAAAAAGAAGAGCGTCTGGAAAAAGAACGAAAAGCGGAGAAGGAAGAAAATCGCAAATGACAACTCCACATGGAAAAAGAACGAAAAGAGGACAAAGAAGAAAACCGTAAATGACAATTGAATATAGAGAAAGAACTAAGAGAAGAAAAGGAAAAAAATAACAACCAAAATAAAATACTAGTAGAAATGTTATTAGCTAAATGAGAAAAAGAACGAATGGAGGATAAAGAGGAGGCACGGAAAATACGAGAAGAGGATAAAAAAGAGAACCAAATCTTCCAAAAAAATATGACTGATGGACTTAAAAAAAATAACGATAGCATAAATGAAATAAAAGCTAAACAAGATAGAATGGAAAAAAAGATCGAAGAGATAAGTGCTAAACAGGATAAAATGGAGAAAGATATCAATAACATCGTAGAAAAGAACAATCTTAAAAGATAAACTAAATCCGAACAAAATTAATCATTAATTTTTTTAAAAAAGGAAAGAAAATCAAAAATAGAAAGGGAAAGACGGTTATGAAATAAGACTAAACAGCTACTTCACCTTTTATCGCCTCATCAGGGTTATATCCCACTAATTCAAAATCTTCTACTTTAAAATCATTAATATTTTGCGGAATTCTTTTAATTAATAATTTTGGTAAAGGTTTCAAAGAACGAGAAAGTTGCAATTTAACCTGATCCAAATGATTAACATATATGTGTAAATCTCCGAATGTGTGGATAAATTCTTTTGGTTTAAGACCAGTCATAGCGGCAACAATATATGTTAAAGCGGCATAACTCGCAATATTAAAAGGGACTCCTAGAAAAGAATCTGCACTACGTTGGTATAATTGACAAGAAATAGTTTTATCTTCTTTATCTACATAGAATTGAAATAGTGTGTGACAAGGGGGTAAACCTTTTTTTGCCATTTCTTCAACCTCAACCGGATTTCACGCAGACACAATAATTCTTCGACTATCTGGGGAAGATTTTATTGTATCAATAGCTTTTTGTAATTGGTCTACTCCGCCAAAGTTACGTCATTGTTTTCCATAAACCGGTCCTAACTCACCTCATTTTTTAGCAAACTCGTTATCATTAATAATTTTATCAATAAACTCGGACATATATTTTTCTTTAAGTTGAGAAATTTTTTCAGGAGTAGATACATCCATATTTAAAGAAGCCATATATGCTTTAAAAGGTCATTCGTTTCAGATATAGCATTTATTTTTTACTAATCATTGGATATTTGTTTCTCCTCTAATGAATCATAAAAGTTCTCGAAGGATAGTTTTGAACCCAATCTTTTTTGTTGTTAATAAAGGGAATGATTCGGAAATATCATAACGGTTTTGATATCCAAAAGTAGAGATAGTGTCGATTCCTGTTCGGTTAGTTTTAACCTTACCTTTTTCTAAGACATATTTTAATAAGTCAAAATATTGTTGCATTAAAATTTAAGATTAATCTTCTGAATAGATTTTAGAATATTTGCTGCCTCCAGTGTGGAATAGAATGAATTCGGAAACAAACAATAAGGAAGCGGAAACACCAAAACCAATAATTGCATACATTAATATTTCACTAGTAGGGTCAGCACTCTTTGATTGATAAAAGATAAGAAGAACAGAGAAAATAAAAGAACAAAGTAAATCCAAAAATACACAAATAGTGGGAATTAAGATTTTGTTATTAGCGGAAACTTCAGCTTCGTATCCTCTTTTGTTGAATAACATATAAAGAGCAGAAGAGAAAAGAACAAGAATAATAATAACCGCACCAATCATGATAATATCTTTTCATGTTTCGTTAGTTTTAAATAATTCTCAACGTAAAAAACTAAGAATGGTACAAATAACTAGTCCAGTAAGACCAACAGAACTTGCGGCAATATGCTTACGAATTAATGTTTTTTTAATTTCAGGATGGATTGATGTACTTGCTTTTGTGTTTTCCATTTTACATCTTTATTATATGCACTTTTAATTTTGTAGTTGGAAATTATTTGGACTAAGTCTTTTTAACATTAAACAAACATTTTTATCAATATTAGTCTTCGTTTATTTCGAACACATTACAAAAAATAAGTGTAGTAATTATTAATTAAATCTAAAACTATTTGGTATTCAAATTCTCGATATTTATTTTTTACTTTATCAAGTATTAAGAGATTTTTTCAGTAATTATTTTATCCCCAGCTAAAATTATCTTTTTGAGATTAAAGGAGGACTCAATAAGTTTTTTAATATTCTCAAGTTCGATTTTGTCAGTTGTGTTTTTTTGTTTTTCGAGTAATTTTAAATATCGGTCATATTCGGTGTTTTTGAATTCTTTAAAGATGATAGTGAATTCGTTTCCACTAGTGATTTCGTTAACTTTTTTAAATTCAGTATCTGCGGGAGTTTTTAAAGCAAAATAATCAATAGTTAATTCGATTTCTTTCGGTTGATCGTTTTCATCAATGATCCTTACAAGGTCAGTACTGCTCATTTTTCCATTCACACATTTCACTCCGATAATTCTTTCCTTTTCAACTTTTGTTTTTCCGAAGATTTTTAAAACTTTTCCTTCCCCTGTTGTTATTTTTGTTTTTACGAGATTAGATTTTAATAGATCTTCAATAGTTTCGTTAAATTCTCCGATAGTTTCTGTAATGTAAAGTTTAACACCTAATTTTATTGCTTTTTGTTGAACAGACATAGAAGGGGTAATTTGATAAGTAATAATAATCGATTTTTCATCATAAGCATTTTGAACATCAGTTTCACTAACTGTAGACAAGAAGCTTTTTATTAAAGAAAGATATTTAGTGGAGTTTGAAACTTTTTGGTTAAATGAGGCAAGTTTATTTTCCAAATCACTTTTAATATCACTGTTTTTTAAAAAGACAGTAACGTTAATCTTTTCTCTTTCCCCATAATCAACTTCTTTTTTCTCCTTTAATTGGGAGATATAGGAGATAATAACATTTGATATCGCATTCTTCTCTTCCGCAGATTCAATTTTTTGGAAAAAGACGGAGCTTTCGTAACCTTCTTTCTGTCATTTTAAAAAAAGTCGGTAAGGTTTTAACGTGTCAGTTGAATTTACATTCTCATTTGTAGATATATCAACAATCTTTTCAATAGTCGCAAAGTTATTGTCGGTGATTAGATTATCTTTCACATTAAAAACTCCTTTTCTCATAACAATATCGCTATATCTAGGTAAATGTTTATTTTTTTGATCATACATACTATTTACTTGAACAGCGAAATTGTCAGGTAAGGAATCAAATATTTTTTGTTGATGAGAATTGGTAACATCGGAAGAAATTAAATCTAATAATGAATCAACTCCAAATCCAGTTTTTCCACTTCCATAGATGAAGGATACTGAATCGATGTCACTTCTTCCTTTTGTAACAAATTCACTAGACTTAATATCGACACTAAATAAGTCATCTTTTATTTTTTCAATATTCGTTTGATATTTTTCTAGATCAGATTCGTTATCAATATTGGTAATAAAAACAACCATTTTTGTATCAGTATCTCTTATTAATTTGAAGACAGGAAGAAATGATGGTTTTATTCCTTCTTTTGCACTAATAATAAGAACATAAAAATCACAAACATTAGCCCCGATCATCTTATTTCTTGAAACGCTAATATCGTCATGTCCCGGGGTGTCAATAAAGATTAATTGATGTTTATTAGAATGATAGTAATTTACCGAATTTGATTGAGTAATTCCTTTTGTTTCTTCCTCTTGTTTTTTTGTTTTTAAAATGTAATCTAAGAGAGTTGTTTTTCCATGGTTTACGTGGCCAATAAAAGTGATAACATTTATATTGCTAATCATATAATATGATTATATGCTATATAATGAAAAAATACTACTTGGAATCGACTTAGGAACAAGTACAAGTTCATGCTGTTTTTTTGACCCTTATTCTCAAAAACCAACGATAATTCCTTTCACAAATAATGAAAAAGATGAATTTTTTTTTTATTCTCGAGCCGTTATAAAATCTAATAAAATTATTATCAATCCTAATAATAACGAATTGTATACTGGGGATGTTGATATTGTTTCGAATAAAAGTAACATTGATTCACGAAAAGCTAGAATAAAATATACTTACAAAGATAAAAAAAATGACGAGATTTTAAAAACTAAATTTTCACCTTATGATGTTCATGTTGAATTTCTTCGTTATATAAGAGAAAAAGCGATTAAATATCTATTCAATTATTTAAACCAATTTGTTGATATTTCTATCTCTGATATCGAGAATGCTTTTTCCACCGCTGTTATTGGAGTTCCCCAAGATTGAGGAATTATGGGAAGAGACAATTTGGTTAGTGCTGCAAAAGATGCTGGGTTTAAAAATATTCAATTAGTTGATGAACAAATATCTTCTATTCTTTACTATTACAGTGAATTAGCAAATGATATGTCAGAAGAGGAAAAAGATATCTTAGTTTTTGATTTAGGAGGAGGAACTTTAGATATTTCTTATGTATCAAAAAAGAAGAATAACTATGATGTTTTATTTTCTGATGGAGATGAACATTTTGGGGGAGACGATTTTGACTGAGAAATTGTTTTTCTTATTATTGATAAGATGAATCTAGAATTAAAAAATAACAAAACTAAACAAAGCTTCTTCATTGATAAAATAACCAAAAAACTTTCTTTTAAAAAGGATGAGAATACTAATATTGAAAAAATATCTAATTTCACTACAATTCTTAAAGAACAGGTTCGTATTTTTAAAGAAAATAATATTAACTCTGATAAAGATTTATACACCTTCTTTTTTAACCAGTCAGAGTCCGGAATGAAAAGGTTGGATGAGATTTTTTATGATGAATGTAAAATTAAGTTTCCTTTCGAACACATCAGTTTTACGAAAGAAGAGATAAATTCCTATTTCGCCCCTCTCTTTGATAAACTTGTAAAAATTGGAAAAAAACTATATAACGAGATTGCTAACAATAGCGATTTAAATTTCGAGAATATCCTTTTTGTTGGGGGAGCTTGCAAGTTTAATTTGTTACGTGAAATTATTATGCAGAGATTAATTATTGCAAACGAGTTTACTACAAAAAATTACAATCCTTCGCTAGCCGTTGTTTATGGAACTGTTGTTGGTGATTTAAGAAAAATAATCACTAACGATTTATTAGGTTCAAGTTGATACATTGTTAATGAGTATGAGAAAATTACAAATTATTTTCCCGCTATTTCATTACACGACTTTGCTTTAAAAAAACCTGTTATTGCCGTTTTTGAAAGTAATCAAAAAATATGAGATCGAAAAAATCACGCTGTTATATCCGATCATGTAATAAGAAACAAAAAAATAAAAATTGATATTACAAAAACAATGGAGGTTTTATTGTGCAAATTAGATAAACACGATCCTAAACAAAATGTTATCTCTCCAAAAAACTATTATCTAGATAATGAACTTGTTTATTTGCAAGAAACGAAATATCTAAATATCTCTTCCCAAAACTCATATAAGATTGACTTAACACAACTTTTATGAAATAAATATAAAATTGAACAATGGACTTATGTTTTTTTAGAATTTTATTTAACTGACGATTACGATAAAAAGATTCATTGCAAACTTATCTCCCCCGATGGAACAAAGGAAAAAAATATTGATTATATATTAAACCCAAAAAACTAGAATGATTAAATTTTTAAATATCTGTGATGAGATTAAATATCGGATCAAAACGATTATTATTAAGCAAAGAAAGATTATTGATAATTTAAATATCAACATTTTAACTTTTGATTTTCCAATAGAAGAGACAAAGAAAGATTATAATTTTCAAACTAATTTCTTTTTAAATTTGCAAATGAATAAGGAAGACATTTCTTATCATGTTAGCCTTTTTAAAAAAAGATGATTTAATAAACACTATTTCTCTAAATTTGAATTTTTACACGATGGAACTTTAAGGGTTAAAATCGGGAATAAGCTTATTCTAAAATATGCACATTTGCCTAAAATTCAGAAGGTTCAGTCATTTTTCAACATTAGTTATTATTTCCACAAAACCTTAAACGAATCTTTCAATATTAATGAATTACGTTCTTTTTTCCATGCCTCTACAATATCAAAAATGCTAGATTCTGTCAATATTCCTTTTAATTTTGAAATTATTAATGAATCAAAAACTCCTAATGTATTATTAAAAACTTTATGTAAAGACTTTGAAATTATCCCTGACTTATTTTTTGATGAACATTTACTAACAACATTTAATTTCTTTGAAATTATCGAGAAAAAACTAGCTCCTCATATTATTGAAAGGGGAGATGAAATGTATATCAACAAATTCTCTTTGCTTACAGAAGAAGATATTTTAATTAAAAAAGATAATAAATATACCGATTTTTTTATTTTTTTAACTCGTCATTTTGTTATTTTGTCAAGAGGATATACTCATCAAATTGTTTTTAATTTCGAGATTAGCGAAGAGTTTATTACCAATGTGAAAAAGATTCTTGAATTATTAAAGTGTGATGTTAAATTCTTCTTCTTCACCTTTTACAATAAAAATCTAACAATTAATTACAACCAAATCGCCAATGATTATTCAAAAGCGACAATCAAATTTATTTTAAACTTCTTCAATCAAAAAACATTTTGTGATTTAAACAATAAGAACTATTTAACTAGTTTTAATATCGAGAAGCTTAATTATATGTTTTTTTGCAATGTTTTAAAATCAGTAAAAGAAAAATGTAAAGCAATAGCTTTGAACAAAAAGAACAATAAACTTGACTACCACTTTATCTTTACTTCCTACAATTATGACTTACTTTTAACACTTGCGAAATTTTCCTGAGTCCAAACTAATGTTTTTTCTTCTTGTTGTGTTAAACCTCTTGCTGAATATAGTCTAGTTTTAGCAGAACAAGTCTCTTCTCTTTTAAAAAACATGACACTTAATGACGAGAACATTTTGCTTTACAGTTGTTTTATAATGGAAAAGATTTCCAACCTATTGTTTTTATAATTTAATGTATGGGATTTTATGAGAAAACGAGTTATTTAGATGTTGATGTTAGCAATAAAAAGGTTGCTGTCAGGTTAGATTTTAATGATTGTTTTGTTGAAGATTTGATTATTAATGAATACAAGTTTTTCGCCAATATTAATTCAATAAAAACCTTATTTAATTTAACGAACAAGATTGTTGTATTTTACAATATTTCTGGAAAAAAGGAAGATTTTTTCAACATCATAAAAAAGCACATTAATTTTTCTGAAATAGAAAGCATTGACGAAATTTCAGATATAAATTTTAAAAATAAAACTATTCTTTTTTTGAATATCGAGAAGCTTGACGAAGATTTTGAAAATGAAAAAAAGAACTGTTTAATAATAAATGAGAAAATTGATTATTTTATTTTTGATGCGATTTCTTTAGCCAATTCCAAAACTATCAGTACTTATGTTATTAGCAAATACGCCAAATCTATCGTAGGTCCGATCGTAAAAACTGAGCTAGATAATATCAATATTTTATACACAAAAGAAAAAGATGAAGAAAAAACATTTATTTGCGGACATGATAAGATATACAATAAAATCCACTACATTCAAAATATGGTACATTTCACAAATAAAACTTTTTTTGTCGGCGGATGTTGTTTAACGATTCTTAAATTAGTTCATAAAAATATTGGAAAATCGTTTTTTGAACACGAGTATACTCAGGAATTAATTAAGATGCAAAATAATTATGCAAATAAAATAGTGTTACCAGAGGATTTTTATGGAACATCCAATATCGGAAGCGAAGAATATGTTTTTATTAATATTAACACAAACAAAGATGATAAAATTTTTTTATTAGATATTGGAGAGAATAGTTTAAACAAAATTAAAAAAAAATGCGATACAAGCACCAAGATTCTTTTTGATGGAGTTTTAGGGGTTATTGAGATTCCTAAATTCCAAAAATCAACAAAAGAACTTTTAACTCATTTAGCAAATTACAAGAAAAGTAAGTATGTTTTTATTTGTAGCAATACTTTAGTTAATTCATTAAAACAATTCGGATTCAAACCTGATGATTTTTCTTATGTAAGTCATGCAGAAAACAACATTTTTAATCTATTCACAAAAAATAATATCCATGCTTTAATGATTATTGATGACAAAAAAAATTCGTAAACTTTGTCACGAATAGTTCAGACAATAGGAATTTCCATTACTAGAAGGATTAAACTATATTTTTAGGAAGAGGTGTATTTTACTGTCTCTTTTATTTGTCACAGAAATATAATTTATGAATGTTAATTAAAACTTCACACAAAAAATTTGATTGGAAGATAAATAAAAAATTTAACTGAAAACTTTTACTTTCAATATTATTAGTAACTACTGTTATTTACGGAATCGAAACCTTCTCTTATTTTTATGTTGCAATATGAGCAGGTCAGTTATTTAATCGAATCGATGCTAACTTTACATTGAATATGCAGCTTCCTTTTGACAAAATAATTCCTTGACAAACTTGAATTCTTCCTTATTATCTTTTGTGGCCCTATGTTTGATTCGTTTTAATCCCTTTAATTATCTATTTAATAAATGGAAAGATAGCTTATTACAAATATTGTGTTAATTCTTTACTAGCTTATTTAATTGGGATGTTTCTTTATCTTCTTATCCCAACAACATGTTCTCCTTCCCAATTTATGAAATGTAATACAACCGAAGGGCTAAACTGAGACTATTCCCAAGGAGCTTTTGTTGATTCTAACAATGTTTCTTGAGGAGGGATTATTCTTTTAAATCACGGGCACTATAATCTTTTGCAACCTGGAGATTTATTCTATAAAGAAATGTACAGTTTATCTAGTTCTCCTTTAAATATATGAGGCGCTAGTCCTAGTTACCACAACTATTGAGCTTCCTTATTTGTCTTCTTTGGCTTCTCTAAAGGAATAAAATGATACTTCCGAATTCTTCTTTTTACTTTAGGAATTATGATTACTTATGCTACATTAGGATTGCACCAACATAATTTAGCCGATGTTCTTTTCACATATTCAATTACCGGATTATGTTTCTGATTAATTTCTAGCAAAAACCTTGATGTTAAGTTTGAGATATTCTTAAAAAAATTATTTAAAGTTAAGATGGAAAATGTTAATGTTTCTATTACCAAATAATAAAAATTTTTCGCCCAACTATAATAATCTAGGATAAATGAAAAAAGAACTAATATTTGTTTTCGATATCGATTCTACAGTAATAAAATTAGAAACATTGAACGACATTATTACCAAAAAATGTTTTGATAAAGAAAAAGCGAACCAGTTGAACGAAATATCTTCTAAAGCTTTAATAGGAGAATATGATTATCACGAAGCAATGGTAAAAAGATTTTATTTAAACAAATTGACTAAAAAAGATTTTACCAACGAGAATGAATGTATTAAAAATAATCTGGTTGAAGGGATTAAAGATATACTATCTTTTATCTCAAAAAATAAAGGCATAGTCTACTTTGTGTCAGGGGGATTTTTAATTAACATCCTTTATGTCGCTAAACTTTTACATATCGAAAAAGAATATGTCTATGCTAATGATTTTGAAACAAAAAATAATGAACTAATTCTAAAAAATTCTTCACTTACATATGTTGATGGAAAAATTCAGGTTTGCGAAGAAATAAAAAAGAAATATCAAAACCCTTTCGTGATTATGATCGGAGATGGAATAACTGATTTAAATGTTTGAAAAGCAAGGGCAAGTGACGAGTTTATCGGAGCTGGTTATGTTGTTAAAAGGCAAAAAATAAAAGATGAATCAAAGTATTATGCAAACAGTGTAATGGAATTAAAAAAGATTATCGAAAACTTTTTCTTACAAATTAATGCTTAGAGTTTTTACACAAAAGTAAGGAAGCATAAAAAGCGATCATTGCGGCATTATCACCACAATATTTTTTTGGAGTAACAAAGACATTTAATTTCGTTTGTTTTATCATATCGTTCAGTAAGGCATTAGCAGCGACCCCCCCTCCGATTGCAATATTATTAATATTTAGTTTTTCAGCATAATATTTTATTTTTTCCACTACTGTTTCAACACATCATAAAAGACACGATGATCCTAATGAAACTTTATCAAAATCTTCATTTTTGTGATTATTTACATAATTTGTGGCAAAACTTTTAATTCCGCTGAAACTAAAATTAGATTCATTAGGCATATGCTTTATTGTTTTCATATTAGCTTTTTCTTTCACAAAGTTTTTGTCAAGACTAATCCCTCCAGGATAATCAAAACCGATAGCTCTTCCTATTTTGTCTAAACATTCCCCAATAGCGTCATCTGTGGTTTGGTTAATGATTTTGAATTTTTTTAAAGATTTGAAATAATAAAGAATTGTATTTCCTCCACTAATTACTAAGCTTAGAAGCGGAAATTTAATGATTTCGGGTTTATCAATAGCATAAGAAAATGCATGCCCCATCATATGATCAATTGGAACAAGTTTACTTTCTGTACAAAAAGCAAGGGTTTTAGCAAACATTTTTCCAACATGCAAACTTCCAGGAAGTCCAGGGGTTGAAGTGTAAGCAATGTGAGTAATATTTTTTATATCGATATTATTTTTTTCAATGATTTGTTTAAAGATTTTATCAATGGCATATTCGTGGTATCTGGATGCGATTTCTGGAATTATTCCACCATATTTCCGATAATCTTTGTCGTCAGTATTTGTAATTACATCGATACATTTATTATTTTGGAATAAGGAGATGCTAGTGTCATCACAACTTGTTTCAATACCTAAAATTAGACAATTTTTGCACATCTTTCGCAAAGTTGTTGATCGTTAATTTTTTCTTTTTCGTAATAGTTTCAACATCTTTCGCATCGAACAAAGTTAGCATTTTCACTTTTTACTGTGATATCAGATGTGTCAACACTATTAATAATTACTTTAGCAACATTCAAATAAATTTTTAATTCTTCTGGAAGGAATTTGTAATAATTGTTAAAGGTGATAGCAACGATTGCCTGAGAGTTTTTTGCAATAATTTTGTTAGCTCTAAGTGTTTCTAAACTCGCATTAACTGCATCTTTAATCCTTTTAAATAGGTTTCATTTTTCCGGATAAATCGGAGTAAGAGGGATTTGGTTAAATTTTAAGTCATCAATAGTACACAAACAAATAGATTCTTTTTTATCAACAACATTAAATGATTTGTAAGCCTCTTCGCAAGTGTGAGGAATGATTGGTAATAATGCTAATAAATAAGAATAAAAGACTTGATAAAGGACAGTTTGAATTGTTCTTCTTTTTTTATCATTAACTTTGTCGCAATACAAACTATCTTTAATAATATCAAAATATCATCCAGAAAGTTCAATAGTGTGATTATTGATCATTTCGATAATGTCAGAAAATTTAAAGTTATCGTAATAAGCCTTAATATAGTTAAGATTTTCTCTTAAAGTATGTAACACATGTAAATCAGGTTCACTATATTCATCTTTTCAATCTTTTTTAGGATCAAAATCACTAATGTTTGATAAAATGAATTTAAAAAGAGTATTTCTAATTCTTCGATAAATTTCACTTACCTGTTTTAAAATATCTTCACCAATCTTAGCATCATCTGTATATTTGGTTGTTGCAACTCATAAACGTAATATATCAGCACCGTATTTATCACAAACAGTTAAAGGATCAACACCATTCCCCAAGGATTTTGACATTTTTCTACCTAATTGATCGACAACATAACCGCACCCTAACAATCTTTTATAAGGAGGAGTATTATGCATTATTGTTGAACATATCAAGGAAGAGTTAAATCATCCACGAAATTGATCTTTTCCTTCTAAATATAGTTCGCATGGATATTGTAATTTATTTTCTTCAAGAACGGTTCATGTAGTTCCACTATCAAATCAAACATCCAAAATATCGGTTTCTTTAGTATATTTTTTTCCATCAAGATATTTTTTTGTTAAGAAATATTCGACAGGTTTTTCATATCATACATCGGTTGTTTCTTTTTTAAAAATTTCAAGGATGTTCGCATTAAGTTCATTGTCAAAAATTGGTTCGTTGTTTTCATCAAAAATAACAGGAATAGGAACACCTCAATATCTTTGTCGGCTAATACATCATTCCGCTCTTTCAACAATACTTGTATGTAATTGGATTTTATTAACTTCGTGTGGAAAGTTTATTTGTTCGATTAATATATTCATTTCTTTCTTAATATTCTCGATATCAATAAATCATTGTTTAGTAGCACGGAACATAACAGGTTTTTTTGTTCTTCAATCAATTGCGGCACTATGAGTTATTTTATCAGCTCTATCCAAAGAACCAGCTTTCGTTAATTTTTCGATAATTAATTCATTTGTATCTTCATAGAACTTACCAAATAAATCAGGGTCAATAGGATTTATTGAAGCATCAAATTTGCCATCAGCATCTATTGGAGAAAAAGGTTTAATTCCATATTTTTTACAAGCAAGGTAGTCGTCTTTTCCAAAACCGCTAGCATTATGAACTAAACCAGAACCATTAGAATCTAAAACATATTCTGCAAGAATAATTGGAGATGTTAAGTTCTTGTATAAAGAATGAACATATTTAACATTTTCCAATTTATTACCAAAGAAAGAGTTAAGTTTTTCATAATTTTCTCATTTAAGAATTTTAGCGATATCATTAAGTCTAGTTTCGGCAATAACATAGATTTTATCGCCAACTCTAACTCTTATATATTGGAATTTTGGGTTTACCGCAACAGCTTGGTTTGAAGGAAGAGTTCAAGGAGTAGTGGTTCATATTAATAACAAATCGCCGTTTTTCAAAAAATCATTTTCAACTACAACCTTAAAAGTGAAATAAATTGAGTTAGCGGCTAAATCTGCATATTCAACTTCTGCTTCTGCTAATGCTGTTTTTGAACTTCAAGATCAGTAGACTGGTTTCAAATCTTGATAAGCTAATTGTTTTTCGATCGCTTTGAAAAAAACTTTTAATTGATTATTTTCAAAATCATTTGTTAAAGTAGAATAATAATTGGCACAATCAGTAACTCATCCTAGACGAGCGAATTGTTTTTTTTGGTTTTCAATATTTAAGTTAGCGAATTCCCGGCAGTTTTTCCTTTTTTGAGATATGGAAAGATTTTTATCTACATTTACTCCTTTTTTTATTAAAGCATGTTCGATTGGCATGCCATGTGTATCTCATCCTGGAATATAAGGAGAATGATAGCCTTCACTAATTCAACGACGAACAAGAATATCTTTTAAAATTTTATTTAAAGCATGTCCGATATGAATATTTCCATTAGCATAAGGAGGACCATCGTGAAGAATTTTTTGCTCACATTTATGAGATTTTTTTAATATTTTTTGATATATTTCATTGTCGATCCAGAATTTTTGGATTAAGGGTTCCTTAACAGGAAGATTACCTTTCATTTCAAAATCGGTTTGTAATATATTAAGAGTATCTTTAAAGGAAGACATTCTATTTACCTCCGCCTTGCGTTTTACGAATAGTCTTCTCTACATTTTTTTGGTTTACTTGACTATTCTTAACAGTGCTTTCTTGATTTAAGTCAATAGGAGTTCCGAATTTAGCTTCACTTTCAGATTGGGTTTTAACATTTGCTGTTTCATTAGCAACGGCTGACCTTTGAGCATTAATAACTTCCTGAGCTTGTTTAGATAAGGGAACAACTTTATTATTTTTTCGATCATACATCATAAGACCACATGAACTGATAGAAATATCAACATCACGAGATTTTAAAACAGTTAGTATTTGAGCAATCATTTTTCTAGTTTCAGAAACGATATGAGTTTTTTTAAATTCGCCAGTATTTTTTTTGAATCTGAATTCAACAAGTTGTGTTTTTAATTGGAAAGCAAGAATAGCTAATTCTTCGTTAGTTTTGTTTTTAATATCGATAACAGTTTGGTTTTTCTTGCTCATTATTTACTCCTCTCCTTCTCAGTTTCTTCTCTACTGACAACTTTACATAAAACACCTAATTTATTTCCAGCTTTACGCAAAGTATCTCTTGCTAATGTTTCAGGAATTCCAGCAATTTCAAAAAGAACAGTTCCTTCACGAACAACTGAAACGAAAAATTCAGGATTACCTTTACCTGAACCCATACGAACTCCGATTGGTTTTTTAGTTATTGAAAGTTGTGGAAATATTCTCATTCACATTTTTCCAGTTTTTCCTAAGTTTTTTGAGATAACGATTCGAGCAGCCTCTAATTGGTTTCCAGTGATTCAATTACCAGTCTTAGACATTAAACCAAACTCGCCAAAAGCAACATATTTATTTCCCTTAGGTTTACCTTCGTAGGAAGTTCGGTGCATTTTTCGATGAATAACTCGTTTAGGTTGTAACATTGTTTGTTTACCAATATTATATAATATAATTACTTTATGAAAAAAAAAATCACTAAGAAAAACAGTGAAAAAATCGTGCACGAAAAAAAAGTATCTAGGATAAATACAAGGAAAATCTTCCAAGGAGTTGTTGTTTCTGACAAGATGAACAAAACTATCGTTGTTAATGTTGAACGTAAATTCTCACACCCTAAATTACAAAAACTTGTCGTATCTAATAAGAAATACCACACACATGATGAAAAACAAGAAGCTAAAATTGGAGATAAAGTTTTGATAACAGAAACTAAACCTTTAAGTAAAACTAAATTCTATCGTCTAGTAAAGATTGTTGAGAAGGCTAAATAGTTTTTCTTTTAAACTATCATAAGTATTAGTTAATTATTTCTGTCAAAATGAAAGAGCGAACGTAAAATTCAATCAAAAAGAGAATATTTCTTGCTAGTTTTCAGTGTTGAATCTATGCTAGAAAATATTTGTTTGTTGGGTATATAACATTTTCATAGTTTGCAGCTAGATTAAAACCTTCGGACACAAACACTGACGCATTCCCTATATATTAATCAAAACTTTAGTTAACAATAATGTAAAAATAAAGAGAAAGAAAGCAGTTAACAAATGATAAAACAATGATAAGGACTAAGAATTAACTACTTACTTTCTCCAAAATTGCTTGGTATTTTTCTGGGTTTTCGACAAAATATTTCTTGATACTT
>JAITDD010000051.1 GCA_031282725.1 Mycoplasmataceae bacterium | reverse complement strand
GTCCTATCCTATCTCTGTCTTTGTTTTCTTCATATTTTCCTAATTCTATCTCGGCAAGTTTTTTTATTTTAGAAGAGGGCGTCCATTTGATTTTGTTTTTATAGACTGGTTTGTTATTGTCATCTTTACTTGGCAACCCTTTATCGTCAAGTTCAGCGACTTGATAGCTTTCGCATATATAATATCTATCCCCTTTCTTGGTTAAGTATGCCATACTACTTAATCTCTTTTATATTTATTTAATAATTATCTCTTATTTTATTCCATTCTTGTATATGAAAATCTTTTATTTCAGTTGATACTTTTGCGTCTTTAATTAAATTTTTGGTATAGCATTTTAAAAAATCATCATAATTATCTATAAATCTTAAGTAATATTTGAGCGTTGTTAAAATACCATTCGCTATTATATCAACCCCTCGCTCTTTTTTAATGTTCAAAATCATATCTGAAATTTTCTTTTCTTCGGTAGCATTCTTAAAGCTATTCTGAAAGGTCGTGAGAATATAATATCTATCAACTTCAATTTTGCTTATCTTTTTTATTACGTCAAAAATTAAATACTCGTCAATGGGAATATTATGTTTAATCTCAACTATCTCAAAAGGATTTCCATCTTTTGTATATATTTCTATATCGCCAAAACCGTGCTTATCCGACGAAGTGTGAACCTGCAAAGGAATAAGTTTCTTGCTTTTATATCTATCAAACTTGTTAAAAAGAACTTCATAAATTGAATATATTGCAATTACAGGCAGCCTTGAACTTTTCTTAATTTGAAAATGTTTCGTAAGCATTGATAAAATTGTATTGATGTTTAAGGTCACTGAAGTCTCTGTCTGCTTCTGCGCTGTTGTCTGAAATAAATCCTCATTAGCCTTTGATAATTTTATAAGACTGAAAAACAAATAAATAAGATACTTTTCGGGGTCTTGCTTAAAAGTTTCTATCTGGTCAAGGATATTTAGAAAAGCCTCTTTAAGTTTTATATTTCGTATTTTTAAATTCTTTCCGTCTTTTTTAGTCCATTTAATTTCTTCCCTTGTAGCTAATGTCAAAAAAGCACTTTCTTTATTGGCATACTTAGGAAAATAATCTTTGAAAAATGGCGATGTTACGTGAGTATCCAAAACCCTTGCGGAATACCCATTAACAAAATCTGTTCTATGCAAGCGAATATCTTGTTTTGGCAATTGTATTTTCTTTAAAATACTTGTAGTTAGAGCAGAAACAAGAGACTTATTACTTTCTATATTTGCAATTAATGTATCTATATCTCTTTTAACTATACTTGGTATATCATTAACGTTTAATTGAGCAGCTTTTGCATATATGTTTTCTAAAACATTTCTTTCATTCATAAAAAGTTTCCTCACAATTGTCCGCTTCATTTATTCGCTTTGCTGACAATGCAACATATTCAGGATTGATTTCAATCCCTAAATAATTTCTTCTGAGATTTTTAGCCGCCACACAGGTCGTTCCACTCCCACAAAATGGATCTAAAACAATATCGCCATAATTAGATAACAATTTTACTAATTCTTGTATTATGTATAACGGATATACTGCTGTATGTTTATTGCCTTTTGTAATTTCAACAGGACTTTCTATCAAATCTTTTTTCATAGCATTACCTGTTATTTTAATAATCGTAAATCCATTTCTTCTAATCTGATTATTCCGTCCCCCATCCATTCCCCCATACGCTTCTTTATGAACGCCACGAATTTTCATCCTAAAACTTTCAATTTTGCCATGTTGAACTTCTTCTATAACTTTTTCCAACTCTTGTCTCGCATTTTCTTTTTCTTTTGTCGTTAAATTTGATTGATTGATTGTGTCAAAATATTTTTGTCCTATTTTTGAAGAATTAGTCGTTAATTTTTTATTCTTTCTATCCAAATGACTTAAGTAATCATTTAATTTAAAACAATAATCCTTTGTTTTAGCAAATACAAAAAAAGGTTCTGTGGATTGTATAAGTTTTTTATTCTCTTGTCTTGGAGTTGGATTTGTCTTAGCCCAAGTGATTTGATTTATTAAAAAAACTTTTTTATTTTCTATTGCCTTAATAGCAAATCTATAAGGGATTAAAGATAAATTACCATTTAGATACTTATCACCTAAGTTAAAAACGATTGCGCCTGTTGTTTTAATAATACGACAACATTCATTAAATATTGACAATAGATTGCTTATATACTCTTCTTCGGTTGCTTCATTTCCAATTCCGCCATAACCATAATCACGCTGTTGGTAATAAGGCGGAGAAGTGATAATTAAATCTATGCTATTGTCTGGAACTCTTTTTAAGAAAGACAATGCGTCAGAGCAGTGAACTTTGTTTAATATCTCAGCAATATTTAAAGTATCATCATAGTAAATTCTTCTTGCTAAATTCCCACGTACTTGTAAATTTTCCACTCCCAGACTCCTTACAAAGCGTCTATACAATCTTGAATAGGGTCGTTATCGTGAAGTTCATCCACATTCTTGGGTAGACAAATCAGCATAACAGTATCCAATTCTCGATTAAACAACTCTAAATTTGTTAAAAATGTCTTTTATGTAATGATAATCCTTCTCTTTTAAACTGCGAACTCATACCCTATCCCTAACATAATAACATCATAGTTAATATTTTCTTTCAAGCGTTTAACGCCTTCATGAACAGTATTTATCTTAGCGTCTATAGGAATGATGTTTGTCATAGCGGCTAAATCAATGAAGAAATTTTTATAATCAAATTTCACAAAGAGCTTTGCACTATAAACTTTGTTTGCTTTAAAC
>JAITDD010000035.1 GCA_031282725.1 Mycoplasmataceae bacterium | reverse complement strand
GGGGATGTTCCGCGTAGGGGCGAAAAATTTTTCGCCCCTACGGTGGCGGCGGTGGATGGTGGGGCAGGGCATGGTTTTAATTTTCTTTGTAGTAATAGATTTTGTAGAATTTGCCGTTTCGTCTGTTCCCTGTTCTATGAGGTTGCGGTTGCCGTGGATGTTTACTATTTTATTGTCGCAGAATTATTTGATATTTCATTCATAATACTTGATAATGATTTTTTATTTGATAATTTACTTCGTTCTATTTGTAACTTATCTAATAAATATTTCAAACGTCTTTCAACTTCATTGATTATTTCACTCCATTTTTTTACATATAGACTATAATTATCTCCTTGCAAAGCCAATCCCGTAAATTTATCATTGATTTTTCTTTTTATAATATCTTCATAATCTTGTCCAATTAATATAAATGTCCAAAACTCGTTTTCATCATTAAAACAATCTTGTTTCAGGATAACATCCATATAAGTTTCTATTTGTGAAAATTCTTTATTCGTTAATTTTTTAATTGTTGTAGGATTTTTTATTTCAACAACAACATTATGAGGTTTTCCATCACGAAAATCTGTACCTGCTAAAAATAAATCCATTTCTTTATACTTGTCAGGATGTTCAATATATGTGCGTTCATTAACTCCACGCAGAATATAAATATATTTTCTTAATGCCTTTTCAAATCTTACTTCTTCCGCACAAACTAACCTATATTCTTCTCCAAAAATCCAATATTGATTTTCTATAAACTTCTGTAAATGCTCTCTTTCATTTGCTTTAAGTTCATGATTCAGTACAAGTGATTTTAAATTTTCAAGAGTTTTTATTCTTCCTAAAACAAGGTTAATTGTAGAAATAACTTGTTTTAATCTTGTTGTTTCTAATATTTTAGCAAATTCTTCTCGGTCTTTTGAATCTAACTCAATAACTGCATCTATGATTTTAAATAAACTTTCTCTTTCGCCACTATCCATGACAAGGTTTAGCAATTCAAGAAATACTTTTTTCTGTTCTTTATTTAGTTGCATAAATACACGCGGTTCAACTTCATAAAGGCTTTTAACTAAATCTTCTAAACCTTGTTTTCGAGATTTATCCCAATCTTCATTCCCAAATTTGGGAAACACCTCCTCTTGCTCATATTTATCTATTAAAATAGAAGCTTGGTGTTTTAGAAATGGTCTTCTTTTCTCTTTTAAATAATCGTTCAACTTGTTAATCAAATCCTTAAATATTTTTCTGTCATCAGGATTGTCAAAAAGTCTATAGTGTTGATCATTGTTATCGTCTCCATCGCTATCAGAATTAATAGAATCAAAAAAATCATTAATGACAATAATACTATGCCAAAACCCATCTCCTTTTTTGTTTAGCAGTGTTGTTTGTGTATTTTTCAATTCTAATTGATTATTCAGAAAATAAAACTTTGAATACTCATCATTTATTTTTTGATTCCACTGAATATATTTACAATTAAACTGGTATTCTCGATCATTTTTATCTCGGCTATAAATAGGAAAATCATCAGTTTCAGTAATGATTGATGAATAGTTTAGCTCTTCTCCATTAATGAAAATTTTATATTCTTCTTTAAGTTCAAGGAACCAGGCGAATTCTGCTTTCAAATACGGAATTAAAGTTTTATTTATGAATGATGCTGAAATCGCTGTATCTATTTCACTAAAAATCACACATGTCCCTGTATTTTCCTGACAGATTATTGGTGTAGTTGGAACATAATCTTTTAAGTTGTCATTATTAATATCAATATCGTAAGTCATCATATTGTTATTTTTCTGATAACAAGTTTTCCACTTTGCAAATCTTGCAAATTTGAAAAAAGTAAATCGTCCATACCCATTTTTTCCTCTTGTTAAATCCACGTAACTATTATTAATTATGGATTTATGAGATTCATGGAATTTTTTAAATTTATTCGATAATTCTTCATAACAAATACCTATCCCATTATCTGTTACCCTTATTTCTTTATATATGTCATATTCTTCATTAGCAATATCAAAATCAATATTGACAATACTGGCTTTAGCATCAAAACCATTCCAAACAAATTCGGCAATAGCTCTTTCCGGAGTAAACTTATTTAATATTTTACGTATACCTGTAGACGTAATCTCAACTGTTTGTGTATTCATTGTTAAATTATGATTTATATGTAATGCTTCCTTTTTCTATTTCCTTTTCTACCATTTCCTTAACCTCGTTCAATAACCGTTTACTTTCTCCGCAAAGGTAAAAACTTTTCTTGATTAATTCGGCGATTTGTTGTTGAACTTTACCCTCAATCACTGGAATGGGCAAATTCAATATATCGTCATCTTTGATAACAGGATAAGAAGTTCCCACATTGTATTTTAACAGCCATTCTTTATAAAGATCGGTTTTCAACAGCACAAAAAGGGTTTCTTTTTTGTAATCGCTATTTTCTTTTAATACGGTGAAAGCGCCACTAACAATAAAGTCTTGAAGGTCTTCATTAATTAGAGCAATAGCGCCCCTATTTGGTCGAACTTTTGATATCAAAACATCATTCTTTTCACTTTTGATTTTTGCATTATCCGGTAAATCACCTACATTGATTAAATTATATGCAAAAGTACCGTTTCCAATATTTATGTCTCCTATTTCAGTGTAATAGTATTGTTTTTTATTACGGTCTACAATTTGCTTGTTTTGTTCAAAATGTTCTTTGATTAATGAATATCCGTTTTGAAAAGTTTTTATCTTATTTTCTATTTCCTCATATTTCGGCTGATAATATTCCGCATCCAGCCGTCCTGTTGCCAGAAACGATTCCGAAAAATTTTTTATGCTTTTGTTTTCCTGTGTGGGTTGAAAATCTTTTAAGCCTATTGTTTCCAGAAG
>JAITDD010000014.1 GCA_031282725.1 Mycoplasmataceae bacterium | reverse complement strand
TTATCTTTTTGATTTAGTTTTTTATCATATACAGGTTTGTTTTGGAAATCGTTAATTAATTTCACTTCTCGGTTACAAAATTCTTTTTGTTTTTCATCATCAATCATTGTTTTGTGAGCTCATTGAATATTATTTTTATTAAACTTTATGGTTGGAAGATTATTTTTAATAATTTCATACTGTTCTAAAATTTTTTCTTCGTAATTCCTAGCTAAATCAAAATTCAGTTTAGAATATCATAGAGTTCTTTTGACTTCATAGTTTTTCTCTCTTTTAATCATTTTGTTAAAATCAACAGTTTTAAGATATTTGGTTGGAATATCAATCGCTGAGTTAAGCATTACTTTTTGTTTATTCGGCAAAATAAAATATCGCAGATCATTACGATTATCGTTAAGTTTCGGACTTGAAAAACTAAAGCATTTTTGATGTGTTTTAGTTTTGTCATAATTAAAAACTATCATAAAACGATTAAATGTATGTGTTTTATTTTTTTCATTTGGAAGAATTTCTTTATTTCACATTGCTGTGGTTATAAGCGGTTCATTATTTGGATTGAGAAATTTGTTTAGTCGAGATATGTAGTGATCTGAATTATTTTCGTCAACTCAAATAACTTGTACGATAGTGAACATTTTAAATTTTGTTGATAGGATGCGATCAACGAGGTAGCATCTATAACTCGGACAGCCTGGTGTCACTAGTTAGCATGGCAAGTTACTAACGCCTCATACAATAACTGTACATTTATGTTGTATATAAAAAACTAAACCTGTGCAAAATTTTTCAACAGGTTTATATACGAACTGATAGATTTTCATCAATTGAAACAACTTCAATCAATTCGATACTCACAATAAAATTCGTTAATTTATAGGATGCGATCAACGAGGTAGAATCTATAAATCGGACAGCCTGGTGTCACTAGTATATTACGATTAAAGGGGCACAATATACAACTCCTATTTATATTATGCAAAAAGTAATCTATCTACTTCTTAACCATTGCATAAATAAAACTAACTATGGCACATATAGTGGCAATGATAGCATATCCAGTAGTGATCGCATATCTGTGAGTAGCTAAGAATGTTTCCCCTTTAATAGGTTTTTTTGTTAATTGATAAACTCCTGTAGGAGTGATTTCATAACGATTGTTAATTTTTTTAATAAGATTGTTAGAAGATAATTCAGCGAGTTTCTCGTCGTTATATTTTGAATTTAATAAAAGTGCATAACTATCATATTCTTGTTTCGCTTCATTGTATTTTGAAGTTAAAAGGGAAACATATTCTTCAAAATCTTTGGGCATTTCTATAAGATCAGAATTGTCAAGGATATATTTTTTTCGATCTGATAATTTTTCATTCATATCTTTTTGTAATAGTTGCAAATTCTTAAACTCTTGTAATATAAGGCGAGCTTTTTTAGTTATAACAATATCATTGGCCATATTTTTATTATAAACCTGGAGGTAAATTTTGCACAATTTTTTTAACATAATAAAGTTAAATTTTATATAACATGTATGTAAGTATTCAATCGCTGGTTAATAGCCAGAGGAAGTTCCATGCTTGCGCTTGATTATTTCGAGCAGTGTTTTAGAGTGGTTAAATCCACTACACCGATAGTTTGGTGATGAAGATTGAAGTTCTTTTTTATCGAAGAATGGAAATTGTAACGGGCAACAGAAACGAGTTTTATAGCAATATAAAAATGAAACGGGCAACCTCCTAAAGCAAGAAACCCAAATTATGGTAGGGGAGTGGTGCTTAGGCATCAATGAATTCATTTTCATAGATAGATGATTGATTAAAACAAAACATGGGCTATTCTTACAACAACTATCTAATAAGGCACCAGATTAATTTGTGGTGTCTTTTTAGTTTATAGAAGTTTTTGAATACTATTCCTGGATAAAGAAAAAGAAAGAAAGAAAAGGATTAATCTTCTATTTTAGTGCTTGAAGCTTCGGAACATAGAATGATAATACCAGAGATTAAACTTAAAAAGAATAAAGAACAGATACCTAAAACAATGTGAGAACTGTCGTCATTAGTTAAGTAAGTTTTTTTAATTCTTAATGTCATGGCAATAGTTCAGATTAAAGGAATAATAGCGAATGCGGTAATAACTGTAAAGATAACGGCGAAAATATATGCGGCTTTGTAATTTTGTTGTCTTCTACTTAATTTACTTTTATTTTTAGCCATCTTGTAATATTATAGGAAAACCCTAAATATGTTGATTGTTTTTGCATAGATTTGTAGTTTTTAACCGCAGATCCAAAAAAATTTAAATAATTTTATTTAAGACATGCTATTCTTTTAGGATAGTTGTGTTACAGTGAAATTCCGTAAAGGATGTTTTGGTGAATTTGTGCTTATTGAACGAGATAATAGGAGGAAATGATCGCATTCTTATAAAGAATAAAGAAACAAAAATCTATTCTATGATATATTTTTCCGTTTTTGGAAAAACTAACTATAATAATATTGTGTTTATTGGGAGAGAAAATGAAATTCATCAAATGAATGAATGAAAAGATAAACATGTTATTAAGGTTATTACTGGATTACGAAGAGTCGGAAAATCTAAAATCTTACAAGAATTTATAAAAGACAATCTTTCTTCTTCAAATGTTATCTATTATGATTTTAACAAAATAGAACTTGAAAAATTAACATATCCGCAATTGTACGATGAGATTATTAAGAAAAGTAAAAACAATCAAACCAATTACGTTATCTTAGATGAAATTCAAGAAATTACAAATTTTGAAAAATGTATCATTGGTCTTTACGAAAATACAACGTTCAAATTCGATATTTATTTAACAGGAAGCAATTCTCACATGTTTTCTAGTGAATTACGAACATTATTTTCAGGAAGAAAAATTGAACTTTCTATTTTCCCGCTTTCATACAATGAATTATTTCGAAGCTTAAAAATTAGTTTGAATGATTATTTAAAATTTGGCGGTTTAGGAGTTATTGTTAGTTATTATTCAAATGAACAATTAATAAAAAAATATTTAAGTGAAATCTTTAATGACACAATTGTAAAAGATGCTATCGAAAGGTATAAAATCAAAAATACTCGTTTATTCGAAGCAATTCTTGAATATACTTTTAAAACGATTGGGAAAAATACCAACTACTCCAATATCTTTAATTATTTGAAAACTAACTCCAAAAAATCTAACTATTCATTATCTTCCATTATTCGAATGAATGGACAAATATGCGAATCGATGATATTAATGAAAGTAAAATATTTTGATAATAAAGCAAAAAGCGAACTTTCAAATAAAGCAAAATTTTATTGCGGTGACTTAGGACTTTTAAATTCAAAAATCAATTTCTCAGTCTTTGATTCTTTCCGCGGTGTTCGAATCGAAAATCTAATTTTTTTGGAATTAAAGAAACGAGGCTATGATGTTTTTACATATTGTGACAAAAATAATACCGAAATTGATTTTATTGCTTTTAAAGAAAATGATTACACCTATATTCAGGTTTGCGATGAATTGAATAATGATAATTACAAAAGAGAAGTTGGGAATTTGTTAAAAGTAAAAGTTGCTTTTAAAAAAGTTGTTCTTTATTTAACAAACACGGCATTTTTAGAAGAAGATGGAGTTAAAAAAATTGAAATTAGTCGTTGATTAAAAAACGAAATAGATTGGTAAACCTTTTTTCTCAACCAAAATTAAGCTTGTTTCTGTTTTTTTACAAAGGCCTTAGATTCGGTTCCTTTAAAAAGTCGTACAATATTTTTCCTGTGAGCATATCAAATTATTACGACACAAGAAAGAAGGAAAAGAAAAACTAAACCAATGAAGTATCATTCGTGTTGGAAAATTAAAGAAGAATCATCTCACACTTTTAAATAGATAAGGTCTAAAGGTTTTACTCAAACAAGAAGCGCCATAGTTAAGGAAGTGATAAGACTAGATAAGGAGACATAGTGTGTTAATAAAGCAATAGAAAAGAAAAGAGTTACCCCAATAAGCATAATCCAAGGACTGAAAGAGATAATGATTCCCGCAAAGGTACTTACTCCTTTTCCACCACAGTAAGATTGAAGATTTTCTTTTCTGCACCCGTTTTTAAAGAAGTGAAAAACATAAAGAAAGGGGATTCAATGCCCAATAACCGCAAAAACTCCAGGAAGAAAAATTAAAGCCCCAAAAGCAAGATTAGTTGTATGTCAATATTCTCCTGTAAAAACTAATTTTATAACTAATCAAAGAAAGAAGATTGGAAAAAAACTTTTAAGCATATCACAACAAGAAGCAGCAATACCGATGACTTTATTATTCGTTGTTCGAATTAGATTTGTCGCCCCAGCGTTTTTACTTCCTTCATTTCTAATATTTTTTGATAATAATTTTCCAAATATTGGAGAGAAAAGGACTCCGCCAAAAAAATAAGCAGCGATACAAAATAAGAAAACCGTCGGAAAAAACCAAGCAAAATGATTTATTTGAGGCATATGTATAATTATAATTTATTAGGATGCAAAAAAATGGATTTTTTATAACTTTTGAAGGCGGAGATGGAAGTGGAAAAACTACGATTATCAATATGGTTTACCAACAATTATTGAAAGACTTTCCTCAAAAAAAAATAATTCTTACAAGAGAACCTGGGGCAAGTGATAATCCATTATGCGTAGAAATAAGGAATCTTCTTTTAAATAAGGATATAAAGGTTGATCATCGATGCGAAGCTTTGCTTTTTGCCGCAGATAGAGCCCAGCATGTTGGATTATGTTTGAAGCCTAGTTTGGAAGAAGGAGCATTAATCCTTTGTGATCGTTACATTGATTCCTCTATTGTTTATCAAGGGTTTGCTCGAAAATTAGGGGTTGATCAAATATGAAAAATTAATGAGTTTGCTATGCAAGGTGTTTTGCCTGATTTAACATTATTCCTTATGGTTAGACCGGAAATATCAAGCCAAAGAATTAATAATCGTCTTAATCAAGAAGGGGAACATAACCGAATCGATAAGGAGAAGGAAGAGTTTCACAAATTCGTTTATGATGCCTTAAACTTTCAAATTAAGAATGATAAGTTAAATAGGATTGTGGAAATAAATGCAGAGAAAACGATTGATGAGGTTTTTTGCGTTGTTTATGAAAAGATTAAAAAGCTGATTTTAAAAAATAATTAATAAGTTTTATACACGAAATAAAGTCGCGATTTTTTTTCTTGTATTTTTGTGAAATTTAAAATCAACAAATTAGAATGCAAAATTAATGAGCAAAAACCACCTTTACAAAATCGTAAAAAAGTATTTTGGCAAAGTTCATACAAGATAAAAAAGCTTTTAAAGTTGGTGTTATTCTAGACTTTCCAAATTTGTTATTACGGTATTTTGGCGTTTGTTATTTCGGTATTTTGTGATTTGTTTTCCGGAATTATAATATAAATATGTCGGATAAAAAAATTAAATTTGTTAAGGAAAAATATATCCCTAGAATAACCGACATCACTTTATTAAAAATGCTAAAAGTATCGAAAGCTATTTTAATTGAAGGCCCAAAATGATGTGGAAAAACATGAACCGGAATATTTTATAGTTCTTCAATGGTTGATTTTTCCGATACAAAAACAAAGAATTCAAATATCTCTCTTGCCAAAATAGAGCCTGAAACACTATTATCTGAACCTTATCCAAAATTAATCGATGAATGACAAGAATATCAACCTATTTGGGATGATATACGTTCATTAGTTAATTTTTCCCGACAAAAAGGTTGTTTTATTTTAACGGGTTCTGTTTCACCAAAAAAGAAAACACATTCGCACAGTGGTGCTGGAAGAATTGAACGAATGAAAATGTTTCCTATGACACTATCAGAATCTGAAAATAACGAGAAAATATTCAGTCTAAGCAAAATGTTTAAAAACCCAGATGCTAAATATGAAATTAAACACTCGAAATATAAACTAATAGACTTAATTACATTAGTTATCCGTGGGGGTTGACCAGAGAATATTAGTTTAAATATCGATGAATCATTGATTAAAAACAAAGGATACATAGATTCTATTTCAACAGAAGATATTTTTAAACAAAGCGGAGTAAGAATGGACAGAGAAAAATTTAAAGTTCTTTTAAAATCAATTGGAAGGAATATTTCAACATGTGTTACTTATTCTACTTTGCACAGTGATATAAATAACACACACTACAAAGGAATTAGTGATAAAACATTTGTGAAATACATTCAAACATTGAAAGATATGTTCCTTTTTGTAGAAATAAATTCTTTTGTTCCCAATTTAAGAAGTAAAGTAAGAATTCAATCATTAACTAAAAAAATCCTCATCGACCCTTCTTTAGCATGTGCGGCTATGAATTTGACAAGTGAAAAATTTATCTCTGATCTTAACCTCTTTGGTTTTTTCTTTGAAAACTTGGCTCTGCGAGATTTGTTAGTATATGCTAATGTTTTAAATGGTCAATTATTTCATTATCGAGATAATTCTAATCTAGAAATTGATTGCATATTAGAATTAGATGATGGCGAATATGCGGCTATTGAAATTAAAACTGGAACAGATTGTGTAGAAAAAGGAATAAAAAATATAAAACTATTTAAACAGAAAATGGAAAAAGGTGGATTTAAACAACCAAAATTCTGTATGATTATTGTTGGTACTGGTTCTTTTTTACATATCGAGGATGATGTATGAATTGTCCCTTTAGAATTTTTGTGTTTATAAAACCGCGAATCTGTGTAAAAATTTTCAACAGATTTATATATTTTTATATAACATTAGTATGAACAAGTTACATATATTTTCCTTCTTATCAATTCCTTTTTTAATGATTGCTCCAGTAATGTCTTCTGCAAGCTGTTTAGGGTTCGGAGGAACTAATACATATATCATTACTTCTAATGGAGCAGTTGGTACTATTGGGACAAAAAGCGGAATGAATAAACTAACTACTCATGATACCGCTAAGGAACTTGATTGAGATACGCCTAGCAATTTGTGTAATATGGGATATTATGCATTTAACAATCAAATAAGCACTTTAACTCAAAGAAATAATGTTAAAATAACTTTCACCGAAAATATGGTTTTTTCAGGAATTTCTACTGCTCAAGGGGATCTTTATTGTTCTAATCCTGATGATGCTGCTTTTTTAAAAGATAATCCTGCTGCTTCTTACCGTCGAATTCTTGTTTCTCCTACTCGTGGTGTTCCTTCAAAGACATTTACCGTTTCTTTGGATGCTTGATGTTGAGAAAGAGAATCGATTGCTGACACCAGATTTTATCGTCCAGCTGGTTCTTCTGTTCCTGATTACATTGGAGAAAGCAATGCTATTCCTGGATTTGATAGTTTAAAAAACAATTGGTTCACCCTTCTTTTCAGTCCTGAGAATAAGATCGTTTCAATATTTGACAAAACTAAATTAAGATTCGAATATGCCCCAAGTGGCGATGTATTTCAAGTTAAAAAAAGTGCAGGCCCTTTATATGCCACAGCTTTTTATTGAGCTATCTATTCAGTAAAAAAAGTATCTGGGCTTTAATTCTTTGGTATCTTGTTTTCTCGATTCAAACAAATAGGAAGTAAGATAATAGATAAAAGATAACAAAAAAGACATTTGTAAACTTTAACACATTTACACTCCAATTAACTTTTAAGCACCCTTCTAGGATAAAGATTAGAGTATTGGCGAAGAAAGAGTGGATTGGAGATAAGAAAACGAACCAGATGGTTAGAATGTACCAAAGATAAAGGAAAATAAAGATATAAGCGAATCCGATTCCAATAATGAAACTACTAATGCTTATTTGTTTATCCATCATTGTGACAAAAGGAAGAGAAATAAAACAACACCCAACATTAATTAATAATTGTTCCAGAAAGATGTTGGATATGCCTAAATCATAAATATACATTACAAGATAGGTACATAGATAGCTTAAACAAAAACCGTAGTTAAACACACAAGAAGGTTCGATGAAAATAGTAAAGATTCCGCTTAAAGCAAGGATATCATATTTTTTTAATCATTTATGGAAACAAATGGAAAAGATCAAAGAAAGAAAAACTCGCAAAATTCCACTGGAAAAACCAAGAATGTAGGTGTAAAATCCGATAATGATAATATTGAAGCAATTGGCAATATTCCTTTTTACACATACTTTGCTAACAAGTATTTTTAAAAAACTAACTTGTAATCCCCCAACACAAAGAAGGTAAACGATGGAAAGCTGTTTGGTAAGATCATACACCTGTCAAGAAGCTTTTGATATTTTCATGTTAAAACAAACAAGTCCCGCAACAATGCTTGTATTCTGGTCAAAGTTATTGGTTAAAAAATTTGAGATCGCGGTCTTTATCCAATTATTAGGAATGAACTTAAATAAAGAAAAATCCTTGATAAAAAAATAGATAAATAAAGGCAAAATTGATATAAAGGAATAAAGAGATATTTTTTTCCAAGAAAGTTTTTTTATAAAAAGGTAGATTAAAGGGATTGGAATTAAAGCGAAATAGACAATATCAAAGAAAAAAGTGTAGATTAAAAGGATGCAACATATCAATAAAAATGTAAAGTTATATTCCTTTTTTTTCTTGTATACCATATATAAATATATGGTGAGAAAAAATGAAAAAGTTAACTTTTGGGATTTTTAAAAGGCAGAAGGTAGCTATTCCCTACTTCTTGGCGCAAGGAGAAACCATGATGATAAAGGTAGTATTATTGACTCTTTTTAAAGGTTGCACAATTTTTACATTTTTAGCAAGATTTTCTACAATTCGGTTATAAAGCTTCGTAACAACATCATCAATAAGGTGAGAGTTGTTGTTTAAGATTTCTAATCTTTTCTTATTGAATTCATCTCTGTCAAGTTTACGAGAGATTTCTTTTATCTGATTTCTACTTATTTCAGCAATATCGTTTTTCGCATCAATCTTTATCTTAACCTGATTATTGTTATCGATTCAGGTATTTGTATTTTTGATGTAACGTAAAAGATCGGCTTCTCCTATTTTAGGACGGATACAGATTTCTTTTAATTTTTGAACAGCGTTCATATTTTTTTGTTTTTCCTTTTCCTTCTTCTTAATTTCAAAAAGGAATTTCTGTTTCTCAACAATACGGCATATAGCATTTTTTCCTTCTTTAGAAGTAACAACTAAAACTATATTTTTCTTTTTTGCTTTCGCCTTTTCTATTGCATCAGAAAGGGAAATGGAAGGATATTTAGTTCCGTCTTCATCAATTAAAAATATATTTTTTTCACCAATAGCTTCGTCAAAAATATATTGGGTATTATCCATTGTTAATATTATAATGAGATTTTAATAAATTTGTGTTTATTGATTCCTTCGATGCTTTGTTCATCAATCTTATCATAATTGTTTTTTACGAAAATATTGTTTTGACTAACCTTAATTAAGAATTTGTATCTTAGACAAGCGAATATTGGGATTAATGACTTTGTTACAGTAACAAGTACGATCAATGAAATAATAGAGTTTAGAAGAAGGATTATTAAAGGGATAATAAAGGTTGTGGAGCTGAAAAGGATTAAAGAAAAGGAAATAATCGCAACAACACCGAAAACATAAAGGAAGTAATTGAATATAGAAGATTTAATTTCCTCATTCAATACTGTTTTTAAAGTACTGTAATCAAAGTATTTTTGTTTAATTCATCTGTTTGTTAGGTTTCCGACAAATACAGTTGTAACCATTGTGTTTATTGAAACGAATAAAGGTAAGAATTGGATTGTTTCTTCATTCAATTGGATTTGGAAGATAACACAAATGGATAAAAGAAGTAAAGTTTGAACTCAAATTGTAACAAAAACAGGAACAGCAACAGTTCAATTAATTCGGATAAGAGAATATAAGGTAGCGAAAAGAGAAAGGATTAAAATACCCATTAATGCATTTTGGATAGCACTAAACATTTCTAATGGCTCAACTTTTTGCACAAACCCATTAGTTCCTAAAATTGCTTGAACCGAAGATAATAAGGTATCATTACCATATAAATCGGTTTTTGTGAAAAGAACTCAGTAATCTGTTTGTTTTTGGATATTGTAGAATCCTAAATCTGGTATATTTTTAAGTTGATCGTACAAGCTTTGTGGATCAGAGTGAGAAAGGATTAAGATTCGAGTTCCTCCAAAGATTTCATATGAATTTTTTAATCCAAGAGTGAAGGCAAGAATAAGACCAACAAGGATAATAACTGCGATACAAATGCCTGAAATAATTTCTTTTCATTTTCCAAAGAAATTAAATTTGGTTAGTTTCTTAAATCGGATAAAGGTTGTTTGTTGTTCTTCATCAATACTTATGGAATTCGGTAATGTTTTTTTATAAAAGGCTAATCCGGTTCGTTGTTCTAGTTTTCAATTGCCAAACATCAAGAAGATAGATAAATATCAGATAGCGATTCCTGCAACTGCGATGGCTGAGAATAATAATAAGGATAAACCAAAATCAGCGATTATTTTACCACTAAAGAATAGAAAACATAACCCGCAAATTATTGAAACAACAAGAATATCAATCACTTGTCAAATTGAGTTTTTGAAACCTTTTTTAAAGGAGTTGCTTAAGAAATCCTTTTTCATTGTATGCTTCTTCGTCCTTTGCATAAAAAGAATAAAGCACAAGGTTACTAATAAAATTCCACAAATCAAACCGAGTAATAAACCTAGTCCAATGGTTTTTCCTGTAAGAATGAACAAAAGGATAGATAAGGAACTGATGGATAAAAGGTTAAGAATATATAAAACTCCAGGAACACGATAAAGGATAGATACAATAATTCCGATGATAAGAACGATTGCTAAGATACCAACAATAGTCGAGATAAAAGGATCCTGAATAAAGATACCGTTATTTAATTTTTTATCATTAATAAGGAAGCTGTGGTTATTGTTATAAGAGCTCAACATTCCGTATTTTTCAAGATAAGTAACGGGTTTCGCAACTTCTTTTCCGTTAGGATCAACTTCTGTATATGCAATAGCCTTAGCTCAAACACTTTCGTTATCATTCTCTGCGGTAGGTTCAGTAACTATTTTAAATTCATAGTTCATTTTATAGGAAGAGGAAGAAGAACTATAAGGAGTTAGAGAATGATAAAGTAAATCTACTTCACTTTTAGAAGAATGGATAAGGTCGCTCGCTCCATTATTTCCTAAAACAAATCATTTCCCAATATTCTTTTTATCAGCCTTAGCGGTGGAATCGTGAGGATCTTTTTCGGGAAAGTACTTGTCGAAGTTGGTTTGATTAATAATTCCGACAACATAAGGTTTCATTCAATCTCATAAATACGCGTTATCTTTGTGAACTAAGGCGGGTGGGATTTTAAGTTCACCGTTGAAAATACCAGTGTTTTCTTTAAATAAGTTGTTTTTTCCGAAATCGATTAAACGATAAAAAAATGTGTCCGCAAAATCAGAAGTTTGTCAAGGTTGTCCTGCAATATTGGAAGTATTTATCATACTTGAATAGTTAGTAGGAACAGTAGCGATAGGGTCGATGTAGAATTTTTCGTTATCATCAATAGCTTTAAATAAGTCAGTTCATTTTGCATAAGGATATAAAGTAGTGTGGGTCGCAGTTTGTAAAAGGTTCCCATTTAATCAAAAACGAAAGTTAGGAATGCCATTTACGGTTCTGTTAATAGGAAGGAAAGCATCTTTAAAAACAGTATCAGCTCATTGTTTTTCATCAGCACTTAAAAAAGTGTAACCATAGAAATAGGAGCATAGTTTATTATCCTTTTCAATCCAAGAGTGATCGTCATTACTGTGGAAAAGGAAATATGTAGCATAACAGTTTAGGATGTAATGCATTCTTGTGATTAATGTATTTTTGTCTCGAATGATATATATCTCAGGTTTAGAAGCATTAGAAACTGGAGTTGGTTTTGGAGGTTCTGGTGAAGGTGAAGGAGAAGGAGGGGTAGGACTTGGCTCTGGATCGGCTGTTAATATAGCTTTTTTTGTAGTATCTCCACCTTTATTAGTATCGTCAGTTTTTTTATCTTTGTCATCTTCAGGAGCAGGATTATCAACAGGAGAAACCAAATGTTCATAAATGTTTAAAAAGTTTTTTGATGTAATCTTATCTGTAGATTCGTTTTTAAGATCGATTATTATTTGACGATTCTTATCAACCGAAATAGCGCTAGGAGAATCAATTAAATCATTGGAAGTAAAAGAAGTAACAAAAGCCTTACCTGAATTGTTTGTGGGAATTTTATCGCTTTCCCCTTGTTCTGCTTTAATAGCTGTGTTGCAATCAAAAATGAAATCGATATTGTTTGAGTTTATTGTGTTGTAAAGTTCAGTAGTAGCAGGGACTTCTCATTTTGGTTTGTTAGTAGCGGAAGAATCGTATTCACTATTGATAATATTGATTGGAAATTCTTTTTTAATAGGCAATGTAAAATTTAAATAAGCTTTAGAACCAACATGCTCGAAATAAACATTCTTATAAGTTTCAATATCGCAGTATTTTAAATATTGAGCGAAAGCATCAGCGGTTTGTTGTAATTTAACATTGTCAAAACCTAATTTATTATCTTCTAATTCAATACGATAATTGTAAGATTTTGCAAACTCTGAACCTAAAGCGTATTTGTTATAACTGTAATAAATAGAATAGGCGACCCCGCCAACAGAAAGCAGTGTGATCGTGGAACTAATTAAGACACTTACTATCCATTTTTTAGACCTATAAGCCATATATAATTTATTATATATTAATGAAATTGATAGTTGGCCTTGGAAATTGACAAAAAATGTACGAAAAAACACGTCATAATGCTGGATTTATTGCTATCGATTATTACTGTAATAAATACAATATAAAACTAGATATAAAAAAGTTCGATGGCCTTCTTTTTAAGAATAGTGAATTCATTATTGTTCAGCCGCAAACACTAATGAATTTAAGTGGAAATTGTGTGAAACAAATAGTTGATTTTTATCAAATCCCAATTAAAGATGTTTTAGTTGTTTATGATGATATTAATTTTGGTATCGGAAACTTTGTCTACACCCCCAAAGGATCCTGTGGCGGACATAATGGAATGGGAAATATTATCAACACGCTTGCAACAAAAAATATTCATCGAATAAAGATTGGAATCGAAAAAAAACCAGAGGATAAAATTTTATCAGACTATGTTTTAGAAAAATTCACAGCTCAGCAATATAAAATGCTTGAATCTTATATGGATGAGTTTTGTTTAATGATTAATGATTTTTTAGTAGACAAACCTATCAAAAGTTTTTACAAACCAGAGAACTAAAGAATTAAAATTATTGAGGAAGTGATTTAATTTTTTTGCCTAATTTCGTGTTAATGGTCTATTTATAGTACATTTTAGGCTATTTTTGGTAATATTTGATCGGGGAAGGACTACCTAAAAAAGTGCCAAATGGCTGGGAAGGTTTTTTTAAAATTTGGGAATAGGAAGGGAAAGTTCTTTGTTTTTTAAATATTCTAAAATTCCATTATTCTGCTTGAAATTAAATATTATTTTATATGAAAAAAGAAATTGATATTCACCATCGTTTTTTTCTGCAATATTAGTATATTTTCTTTCCCCTAATAAAGGGTGGTTAAAAAAATACATGTGAGCCCTTATTTGGTGAGTTCTTCCTGTTATCAAATGTATTTGTAACAAACTAACATTGTTTTTATGGGCTAAAAGTTTATATTCGGTAATTATTTCTTTTGAGTTCATATTTAAAGGTTTTTTGGATACTGTTACAAAATTATCCTCCTTTTTAGTTCACCAATCTTTTAACACTCCTTGTTTAGGCTCAACTATTCCATGAACCTTGCAAATATAGTATTTTTCGATTTCCCGATTCTTGATTTTTTCACTTAATATTCGACTTGATTCAACATTTTTTGCCGCAATAATAAGTCCCGAAGTGTTTCTATCTAATCGGTGAACAAAGGCTGGGGTAAATGTTGTTTGGACAAGATAATCCCATTCTTTTTTTTGGTAAAGATATAAAAGAAGTCGGTTATTCAATGTGTCAGGATTTTTCGAATCGTCATCTTGAACTGTAACATTAACTGGTTTGTTGACAATGATAATATTTTTATCCTCATAAATAACTTCTAATTGTTTTTTGGCGAGTAAGAAATCGTTCTTTTTAGTTTCGTTTGCTACAATATCATCATTTAAATACACATCAATTTTGTCTTCTAAAACAAGTTTGTAGGAAGGTAAGGTTCTTTTTCCATTAACTTTTATTTTTTTTAAACGGATATATTTGTAGATAAGATCAGATGAAAGTTTAGGTAATGCCTTTTTTAAAAACTTATCTATTCTTTGATCGTTCTCGTTTTTCTTAATAATAAAGGATTTCATTAAGGCTTAATTTCAGCTTTTTCAAGAATATAGTCCTGGGTGGAAAACATTGTATTTTTTTCTCTTAATGTAGCATGATCCATTCCGATTAAATGCAAAAAACCATGGACAAATAATAAACAAATTTCATATTCGGCGCTAACCTTTTCTTCCTTACTATTTTCAATTGCGATTTTTGAACATATATAGATTTCCCCCAATAAATATTCGTTGTTTAATCCAAAACTTAAAACATCAGTTGGTTTGTCTATTCCGCGATATTTCTTGTTTAATTCATTTATTTTTTTCTCGTCGACAAATGTAGTTTCAAAAAATGTTTTTTCATTCATATTAAAGGTTTTTCCCAACAGTTTAACAATCTTTCTAAATAATGGTTCAAGTGTATGCTTAAAGGATGTTTCAGTACTTGAATCGTAGTTAATATGATATTTCATTAATTGTTAAGTTCAAGCTCGTGTTTTGCAAAAATCTTAATAATTTGGTCAAGTATATTAGTTATTTGATCGTTAGTATAGGAAGAAGACTCATCAAAAAAGAATCTAAGAGTGTAAGAGAAAGAATCATCACTTTTTTTGAAATAGTCAAGGAATTGGATTTGCTTAACAAAATCAAGTTTTTTTGCCTGATCCAAAGCGGAGGATAAATGAAGATCTTTTTTCACGATAAAGGATAAGTCTTTACTAATATTCATCAGCTTAGTACTTGGAACTGAATTTAGAACAAAAGAAGAAGGTTTATATGAAAGATATAAAGGTTTTCAATCAATGAAGGCACAGTATATGGGTTGATCGATATCATATTGTTTCAAAATAGTTTTTTTAATAGATCCAATAAATCCAATTGTCTTCCCTTCGAATTCGACAGATAAGGATTCATTGTTATAAAAATAGTCGCTTTTTGGATGAAGTTTAAATGTTAATCTTTGTTTAAAAATATCACCTATCGATTGAATAAGTGAAATAAGAGTGTTGGTGTTGTATACTATTTGAGAAGAATTGACTTTATCGAATTTATAGATTGCGGGAGTTACCACATTTAAAGTTCAAAAAGATGTTAAATTTCGATCGTATATTTTTTGCAATTCGTATATCGGATAAATTGGATTTTTATAGGAGAGATTGTGTTTATAAGAAGTAAGCATTTGATGAATGGTACTAGTTCTTAAAAAAGCTTTATCACTATTCAAACTTGTAGACACATTAATATTTTTAATATTAAAGAAGTTGAATTTGTCCTTATTTTCAGCGCTAACCATATTGATAGTAATAGTCTCATTAAAATAAGAATCAGTCATAACTCGATTAATGTTTTTCATAAAGTATCATTCGTTATATTTTTCGTTTTTGTAAGATGAAGAAGAAATTGGTTCTTCATCATAGTCGTTAACGTGCATTGATTTAATAATTTCCTCAGATATATCCTGATCGTTTTCAATATCTGTTCTAAAAGGCGGGGGAAGGATAAGATTGTTTGTTATTTTAAAACCAAATCATTGTAAATAAGAAGCAATTTCTTTTTTTGAAACTGATGTCCCCAAAATTGAGCTAATATATTTCTCATTTATTGAAATTGGTTTTATCTTTTCTTCCTCACATTTTGTTTTATTTCCCACATATTTTCCAATGCCATATTTCGCAAAAACTTCTTGAATTAAAGAGGCAGCTAATAATGTTGTGTAATTAGGGATTTTTTTACTCATTCTCGAAGCAGCATCTGTTTGAATATCGAATTTTTTAGCAGTTTCTCGGATACTAACAAAATCGAAATTAGCAACTTCAATTAAAATATTTTTTGTACCATTTGTTAAACCGTATTTATTATCTCCCAATATTCCAGCAAGACAAATAATATCTTTTTTTTCATTTCTAATAACAATGTCAGAATCGGATAAAATATATTGTTTCTCGTTGAATCCAGTAAATTTTTCACCTTTTTTAGCATACTGTACATCAATATTTTTCACCAAATCCGCATCATAAACAGCGGTAGGAACATTTGTAAGAAGAGTAACTATGTTTAAAGTGTCAAGAATATTGTTGATTGGTTTGATTCCGTTATTCATTAAGTATCTTTTAACTTCTCAACAACTTTCTTCTATTTTAACTTTTTCAATTTTAATCAAACAATAACCGTTACATATCTTTTTGTCAAAACTAATGGAATTAGTGATTGTTTTTTTACTGAATGAGATTTTAGGCAAAGAGTAATTCATTTTGAAATATCCGGCAATATCTTGTAAAAAACATAATAAACCTTGAATATCGTGTCTATTAGAGAAAGGTACTTCAATATCATAAATAACATCATCTAATCCAAGTAAAGAGGTGATTTTTTTAACATCATCACCAATCTTAATATCTTTTTCTTCTAAAAGAATAATTCCTTCGTTGTCGTATTTAGAAATTGTTTTGCTATTTAATGGAGTAAGTTCACTATATCCGCATAACATCCCTTCACTCTTATATCCTTTTATCTCTTTTTTTTCAATAACTCGTCCATCATATAATACAGCTTTTTCTAATGCGACAATAACTAGTTTTCCTTTCGTTACATTGCTTGCGCCACAAATAATGTTTCTAACAGTTCCTTTTTTATCAATTTGGACTTTGCAGTAATTTAAATGAGTGGAAGGAATCGGTTCAAAAGAAATGATTTTTCCAACTACAAGATTATTTAGTTTAGGATGGAAAAATATGTCTTTGTCAGGCAATTCGTTTCCAGTGCTGGCGACAGCATCAACAAAGTCTTTATTTGATTTCTTTTTGAAATCAGGTAATATTTTTTCGATTAGTTTTTTAGAGTATAGCATATTATTTTCTTAGTTCTTCATTAGCAAATTGTCGCATAAATTTAGAATCAGCCGAATAGATGTCACGGATATCTTCAATTCCGAACTTAATCATTGCGATTCGATCAATTCCAAGTCCATAAGCGATTCCCCCAAATTCGTTTTCATTAAGTCCTGCCGCCTTTATCACGTTTTTGTGTAAAATTCCAGCTCCGCCTAATTCAATTCATCCAGATTTTTTACATTTCGAACAACCTTTACCATTGCAAAAAGGACATTGAACATCTACTTCAAAAGAGGGTTCTGTAAAACCAAAATTAGATAAACGAAAACGCGAATTTACATCTTCACCAAAAACTGTGTGGATAAAACCATTGATGATTCATTTAAGATTCTTTACACTAAGACCACCTTTTTTTGCTCAAACGAAATCTAATTGGTGAAATTGGTGAGAATGAACAGCGTCATCATCATCGTTTCGATAAGTTTTTCCACAAGTAACAACACGAACTTCTTCTGGATGTTTTTTATATTTAATAGCTGCATTAGCTAAAGCTCTTGCGGTTCCTTCAGTATTTTGTTGACGCATAATTATGGTGTTGGTGTCGTTTAAATAGAAGGTTTCGCTAGTTTGTCTTGTTGGGTGAGTTATTGGAACATTTAAAGAATCGAATCCATATTTAGTCGTAGTAATCTCTTCACCAAAAGAAATATCAAAATTCATCTTTTCGAAATATTCAATTAAAGCATGATAAATGATAGTGATTGGATTTAAAGCACCTTTTCTTAAATCTGCGGTATTGATATTGATGTCATAATTAACAACGTGATTTTTTTGTTCTTCAATTTCTGAAATTTCGTTTAGTTTTTTCTCGAATGTTTTGTTAACACTATCATTTAAGATTTTCAATTGTTTTCCATAATCTGCTTTTTCATCATTTGGGATATTTTTGATTTGCATATTTAAAGGAGTAATGTTGGCTTTGAACCATTTATTTTTATTTTCGATAACTTGGGTAGAATTGGAAGAATCATCCAAATGTTTTTCTAAATCTTTTAATATTTTCTCAATGTCAATCTTCACGAATTAAATTATATTTAAATACAATTTTTAAAAACTTGTTTCGCTATGATGACACCATTTTCTATGAACTCATTAATGATAAAAAGAATGGAGGAAAAGCTATGTAATATATTTGCGGAAAAAGCGCCAATTTTCAATGAAACATTTGTTTTTATTGTTGATGGCGGTTTAGCTGATTAAATTAGAATAATTTTAAAAATAAACGAATTTCTTAAAATGAACAATTCCTACCTAATTATTATTGTTTTTAGGAAAATATCAGATGATTTTATGTAAAATTATGGAGTCTACTCCCGAAATTTACGGGATTGAATTACCGAACTTTACGAAATTTTTATCCTTTATTTTAATAGTGCGAAAACGCAAAGAAGCTGTTTTTGAATTAATTATCAACTAACCATCAATTTGTAATTTTCGAAAATACGAACCCACGCGAATTTATAGAGAATTTGTATAACATATATGCATATGACTTTAAAAGAAAGATTATTTCTATCACGAATCGGTTCTTCTGCCCTGCCGCAAGACTATGATTATTCCCAATTTTACAATAATGTTGGTATTTCCTTTTCTAATGAATACATAACAATTTATGCTATTATCTCTAGAATGCTAAGAAGTAGGGATTTAAGCGAAAATGAAAGAAATACAATTGAAGAAGCACAAGAATTTCTTAAAACTCCAAATGCAATTGAAAACCCACAAGAGGCATTATATCGCATCTCCTATCATTCAACAAAAAATCCTTATTTTAAAAAAATTGTTGAAGAGATTGGAAAAGCCGCGGCCGCTATCTCTTTTTTTCAACCTGTTGTTCAACAAGCAAATGATAAGGTTAACGCAAGAAAAAAACTTCTTCAAAGTGTAAGTTATGGCGATTTTTTTAAATTCTCCAGTATAACAAGATTAAAAAATAACACAAAATATATTATTACTCAAAGAACTAATCAAGCAGCTCATGCAAAACATGTAATTGATCTTTGTCTTGATGCTAATAATGAAAGTTTACCCCAAGCCAGAGGAGCATCTTCTACTCATCCTCAACTTGGAATTATAAACGAGCTTTTTGGCAATGCTGGCAGTTATCATGAAAAACAATATTTCTGTGTCCGTGAAATAATTGGATATTTTTCCACTCACCCAATTTCTAATCATTCACTAGAACCAGATGCTATCATTCGTTCAGAAGATGGTTCTGATAGACTTGTTGATTCTGCAAAATTCTGTAAGTTTGTATGAAATAGTATGTCTAAAGAATTAAAGATGGAAACTATTGCAACTCGACGAGAAGATATAATTTCTGGTTGTTATAGTGTTTTCGCTAAAGGTATCAAATATTTTAAAGATTCACAAGAATTAAAACAAAAAATTGCTGCATGCGAAAAAAAGAAAAATCAATGATTTAGGTTCCAATCTACAAAAGATAAGGCAGAACGAGAATATACAAGTTTAACCAAACAATTAGCAGATTTATCTCGTGAATTTTTGCGTTTGTCTACTGGTCTACCTGATATTGACACATACACCGATCAAAATCTTATAAAAGAAGCCGATAATACATTTTCCACAATATTTATTGACCAAACAATGGGAAATTCGCTAGGAAGGCTTGATGCTTCTATTAATATGTTAAAAAAACTTACCGCTTCTGAAACCGATCCTGAAGTTGTCGAACAAATAAACGCTACCATTTACGCTTTTCAAATAACTATTAAATCAATATGCGACGAAGCTAAAGATTTTAAATTTGTTGATAAAGTTTCAACTATCCTTACTCGAAATGATGAAGCAGCGGAACGAGAAAGAGCGCTCCCTTATATACTACAACGTATACCAGTGCCGCCTATTCGTACAACTAGTGGAGAAACACTTGACCCTTTCCGTTTTTCACGTAGAACTCGTGCTTCTGCGGAAAGTTTACTTTCTCGAGTTGAAGAAACAAATAATGCTTCTACTACTAATTTACCTTCCGATGTTTGCGATCAAATTGATGAATCTGTAGGAATGAAATTATATGCTATTCGAAGCAACACTGCTATAACTTTGTCTTCTCCAAAAACTGATATAGAGAGAGATAGAATTCAACACGAAAATGCATTAGCCACACAAGAATTAAATAGTTCTCAAATAAATCATGATGAATCTAGTTTAATCGCCTCTTCATTAAATCCCTCAACAGATGTAGATGCGGATGTTCTTGAAGTTCAAACCAGCCCAGAGCTTATCCGACGAACACAAATTAATAACGCTGTGAATGAAATAGCTTTAATAACCCAAAGAATCGAGTCATCCACTGCAGAAAATAATGAGGAAGTTGCTAATTTGCATCGAGTTTTGCTATTGGATACACAAGCATCAGCGACTAAAATTTAGGTCGGAATCTTTCTTTCAAATAGTTGTCTATTCATTTAATCCTCTCAAACTAATATTGTTAAATATTAATAAAACCAATCTATAATTTTGGCATGAACTTCGATTTGCAACATTATATTGATGAATTCAATGAAATGGTTCGATATAAAGATAGTGCTGAAGATTTTGCTGAATTCTTTACTCGCTTAGACAGAAATCTCTATGCTCACAGAATTCGAACAATCCAAAATCGTGAACCAACTACTGATGAATGAAATGCACCTGTAGCCTCAGATGAATTGGTAGGAGCAAGATCTGCATTAACACCTAGTCAAATAGTTCAATTTAATAATATGTATAGGACCTTCTTTTTACAAAAAGACAGAAGTGCCTCCGATTTACCACAAGGTGGTTCGACTAATAGATTAACCTCATTAACGACTTTTGCTCTTGAAGCTATTTTTGATAAGATTAATAGTGGCAAACCTTTAACATTTGAAGAAGCAAAAGATTTCGGAACTTATCGTGAATCCCAATTATCCCTAGCAAGATTTCAAACTCTAATTAATGATGCTCATAGAGGTTATCTTTATGTTGATTTTCCCACTGTAATTAGTCAGTTTGAGGCTATACAACAAGAACATGCAAGAACTTCAGCTGGACAATTTGAAGCAGAAGTACGTTCAGTTCCAAAAGCCAGCAAATCAATTACTGACATAATAGCTCAAAATCCTGCTTATTTAGGAAATATGATGACTGAAATTGTTTATGGAACTAACTATGATAAAACTTTTCAAAAATTCACCGATGGGAAAGAAACAGATACTTTTTATTCTTTTCCAGTTCTTTGTGAAATGTGTTCGGGGAAAAAAAGAGTAGTGGCAAGTAATGAAGATACGGGATTAATAACACTTACCCCTGAATTAATGATATCTGACGTTGTAGCTTTAAATACTGCCGAATCTAAAAGACTAGTAGGTATGGAATTGGGGAAACTAGCTTCTAAAATAATCTTAGAACCGCAAGAAAATCAAAAACGATTAATATTTGGAAAAGAAGGAAATCAAGAATTAACAGAAGAGGAAAAAATGTTTCTTGATGTATTGGTTCAAGGAAAAGAAGAAGTGTTGCAAGAATATTATGAAAACGGAATCTTACAAACTAAAATGGTTAAAGAACAATTGGCAAAACCCGGATTAGGTGCCGATTTAAATTTATCTGAAGAGGAAAGAATTAGAAAAGTAGCATTAGAAAGATATTCTGTTGAGTCTGATCTTAATAGAAGGAATGCTGATGTGATTGTTCTTAACAACGCTAAAAAGATTTGTGATAAGCATAAAGATGATCGATTCTTTAAAAAATGGAGAATTAAAAGAGAAATTAAAGGTGTATATGAAGAGCAAATGAAAAAACAGCTTCAACAAAAACACACTTACCAATATCAATATGAGAAAGCTAGAAAAGAGTTATCAGGAAAATCAGGTATTGAAGCAAATCCAATAATGAAACAAGCAAGAACTATGGTTAGACAATATTCAGCTATATAAAAGCGGTCGATATAATAAAGGCGTTAAATGAATCTAAATAAAAAAATTATTAAATTCATCGCAATACCGCTTGTTTCTGTTAGCATAATTACTACCATTGCTACTTTAGTTTCTTGTTCCAAACCTATAACGAAAACAATAAAGGATGAAACTTTGTCTGAAATTAAAAGTTTGAAGAATAATCATTTTTTTGATTGAGGTGAAGCATATACCTATCAAGTATTTACTGAAAAGATTCACGACGATGGTATTATTTATTCAATAATTCAACACTTTCCACATTGACGGATACAGTTGGCGAAAATGGTTTTTTAACTAGTTCAAAAATTGATCCAAATGATGAAAAATGAAGCAAATTAAAAGATAAGGTTATCGAATTGAAAAACGAACTTCCCAATGAACAAACGCAATGAAAAGCATTTATTTGTGAATACATCACCCGTAACATTGCTGATTCTGACATGATAGTTGGCAAATATGCTTCTAAATCTATTTCTGAGGTTTGCAATCTTATTGATAATCAAGGTTTGATTACAAAAATCACTGATAGTTTTTCTGCATTGCTTCCTAAAACTTCATCTAGTTTAAAACCAACAAGCAGTACAACATTATCACAGTTTTCACATAATGTTACTTCTTTTTCCCCTGTTGGGATTGAGCAAGCAAATAATGGTAACGAATTCAACAATTATGTTAACAGATACGTTTGAATATGATGAAATACTTTCAGTTAATTCAATTTCAGAAATGATCGCAATATTTGTCGACATAGATGCTTCCGGTAGTTTAATACAAAATTTATCATCAACCTTCGGGGCTTTTAAAAATTTTATTGATAAATTCGAAGAACTTGTTACAATAGCGGTTGGATATTTTCAAGTTCCTTCTGAAGAGTTGTCATAAACCGGCATAGTATATTCTAACTTTGTTAGCATTGTTTATCCCTCATTATATTGCAAATATAATATGGGTATCGTGGTTGATGATATAAAATTAATAAATCCAAAATCCGCACGTTACATAATGAATATGGGAGATATTTCTATATTCGACTGAATTTGATTTTTTGCTGGAATTATTCTTTGTTTACCTTTCGTTCTTATGAATATTCCTGTACCTTCAGGAAGTGGTACTGCTATTGCTTTTTTATGAAGATTAGGTTATGTTTCTCCAATCTTTGCCTTCTTTTCCGCCCTTGCCTTCTTACAATCGAAATCCCAAGGAAAGTTTAGATGACGAGTTTGAAGATGAATTAAGTTCGTTTTCAAAAAAAAATATTTATCTCCTATTGAACTTGATGCCTTAAACTGCATTAGAGAAGTTAAAGACAACCATTTACACTATAAAGGACAAGGGAATGAAGGAGTTTTAAGTATTTATCGAATTGAAGGTTTTGATATCTCTTTGCTTTCCGAATCTCAAATTCAAAATATTGTTGATAACCTAACTAACTTTTTCAGTGCCAATATCCGATTTAAACTAGTTTCTGCCAGAATTACATATACCATTCCTGCAAAAAAATTCCCTATTGATGAAGAAAAGATTGATCATTATGGTTTAAATTTTGCAAAGAACCGTTATCTAAGTCGAGTCGATCAAATTAATAGCGATGAAAATTTAAAACAACAGGCTTACTTTCTTGTGATTGACGGAAAAAGCATTATTAAAAACGAAGAAGCTTACCGTTTATTAAACTCTCCCATTTCTGATGCTCATTTAATTATTCGTCCAGCTATTCAAATTGAAATCAATGAAGTAATGAAAGATATATGGTTTGATGCTTTTGATATTAATAATTTAAAAGAAAAGAAAGTAAAAAATGTTACCTTTGACAAAAATATTATTAAAATTTCGAATAAGAATGGCACCTTCCAATATGGTTCTTTTTTAACATTTAACTCTTTGCCAGAAAGCGGAACCTTAGGTTGATTAGGAAAAATCTTTAACTCCACTACCTTTTCTCTTATTGTTGATTGTGCTCCTATGAGTCCTTCTGAATCTTCCCGTTACATGGAAAAGCTTGATGGAATTAGTGAAAGTTTAATGACAACAAAGTGATTCAAAAAAAGAGCCACCGACGCTGAAAGATTAAAAATATCCCACATTAAAGATTTAGCTAATGGAGTTACAGTTGCTTTGGCTAATGGTGATGTTCAAATGAAGAATATGTGTTTCTATCTTCTTTTCCGTTCTTCTACTAGAAAAGAATTAAAGAAAGCTATTGCTGAATATGTAAAACAAATCGGTTCATTTAGTACCGGATGAACTACCTTTGATTGTCGTTTCTTGCAATCTGATGCCTTCGCTGCTACAAGATTACATGACGTTCCCTTTATCCAAAAAGCCAAGACAAGTATGTTTACAAAAAAAATCAATACTGGCGGGGATTATATTAAAGATACTTTTCTTTGACAAACGATCGATCACAAACTATTAACTGCCTCTTTGGGAATCGGATACCCTTTCTTCACTCGTTCTTCAATTGCGACAGAAGATACATGATTTAAAGGATTTGAGATCGATGAAGCAACTGGCGATTTTAACCCTTTCTTTAATGACTATTGGAAAAAGAATGAAATGTATAACTCATTCAACCGATTCTATCAAGGTCGTAACGGGTCTGGTAAGTCATATACTGCCAATATTGATATAGTATCTGACAGACTAGACAACAAATTTATTATTTCTATTGACCCGAAACCAGAGCGTGATATTATGACTAAGAACTTAGGAGGAAAAAACCTATTGATTGGTGCTAATGATAAAGATGCTTCCTACATTAACATATTTGATGTTCTTCTTGTCCCGACGGAAGAGGGAAGTGTTAATAAGTCAAAACAAAACCCATTATTATCTCAATACCAAGCTAATCTAACTTCGATGTCTATATTACTTTCCCTAGACATTAACAAACCTGATGATAAAATGATTCTTTCTTGTTTTAACGATGTCCAAATATATGTTTATGAACAAATTAAGAAAATTACCATCGATTCCGACTTTAACAAATTATCTAGAAAATCTTACCCTTTAATGAAAGATTTCTATGACGAAGCGAAAAGAAGATATGAAATCGAGAAAGTTCCAGAAACCAAATCTGCTTTTAACAAATTAATTGTTTTAATGAAAGAACATGCTGTTGGTATTTCTGCTCCTTTATTCAACAACTATTCAAACATCGATTGAACTTCTAACAGAATGTGAAACCTAATCGTTCGTGATATTGCTTTAAACTATGGTAACAAAAACATTCTTGCTGTCTGAACTATTAACATTATCCGTGTTGCTTCCACCTTCTTATATGCGAACAAGAAAGTATCCTTATATATCGATGAGCTCCACTTAATCCACGATATTGATGGAGTATTACAAAGATTAGATGAGTTTGCTCGTGTTGACCGTTCTTTCGGTGGTGCTTTGTGTCTTATTAACCAAAACTTTAACTCTATCCGTGCAGGAAATGATCCGAAAAAAACCGAATATTATGAATCAATCTTTACAATGAGTCAATATAACTTCTTCTTCACAACTGGGGAAGATGATGTATTATTCTTAGTTCAAATGTTAGAAGGAAGTGGCAACCCATTATCATTAAGCGAACGAAGCTTTATCACAAGAGCAGGTAGAGGTAAATCCCTTCTTGTCATGACTGCCTATGATAGATACCGAATCCAGTTTGATATATCATTCTGAAAAGAGATTTGAGAAACTGATTTAGAACCTTTATATAAAGAACAATTAGAGAATGAGAAGCAACAAATAGCTTTAACATTGCAAAAAAGAATTGATGCCAAAACTGTCGATGTTAACACTTTAAAACAACTTGCAGAAACTGTAACAGTTAGTAATCTTGTGGAAGAGAAAAAGTTATAATGAGCAAATTATTGAATAAAGGCAATGTTATTGGAGATAAAAGAACTCACAATGCCCGAAACATCAAATTCTTCTGATCTAGTGAAAAATATTTAAAAGAGAATGTTTATCACTGTCTTTCAACTTCCTTCATCCTTGCCTTCACTCTTATCATAATCGTCTTCATCCTTTTCGTCTCCATAAGAAATGAGAATATTGGAGACAATTTAAGAAAAACACCCCCTTGGATCTTCTTCTTTTCCGTCCCTTGTTTCGTTTTCCTTCTCGGCTTCATAATCTGTCGAATTAATGAATCAAAAATAAAGAAGATAAGGATTGGTGATTTAAACTCGAAATTAGGAAGGACTATTACCGTGGACAAAAGCAGCAAATAGAAATATAGCAACAGCATTCCCTACATTCAACGAATCAGTCTTATCGTTAATAGGAATGTAAACAATATTGTTGTCAAAAAGCTTTAAATCATTCTCACTTATTCCGTTCCCTTCATTCCCAAAAGCTATTGCTAAACCAGAGGAGGGGAATTTAACATTAACAATACTTTCAGCCTTTTTAGATAAAGAAGAGACATAAACCTTCACTCCAGCCTTTTTTAAAGAAGTAACAGTATCTTTCAAACTAGTGCTGAACATTACAGGGAACGTAAGAATACTTCCCATACTTGAACGAATGACATCAGGATGATAAATGTCAACACTGCAATTAGTAACTATTAACCCATCAACATTAAAACAAGAAGCAGTTCGAGCAATGTTTCCTAAATTATTCGGATTCTGGATTTTATCTAAGATTAGATACTTCTTTTCCTTGCTCAATTCCATCTTTCTCTCATTCTTCTTATAAACCATAATAATCCCATCGCTATTACCCAATTTAGAAAGGGAAGAAAAAAGCTTACTATCAACACTATAAACATTCTCTTTCTTGGAAAAAAAAGAAAAATATTTGGAAGCTTTATTAATAATAACAAATTCCGGATTAATCCCATTATTTTGCAAATGAAGAAAAACCCGATAAGTTTCGCAAATAAAAAGGCCAGTAGAAACACGATACTTCTTGTCAGAGAATAAAGAAGACGCTAATTTTACAACCTTATTATTTTTGGATTCAATAAAAATCATAGACTAACCAGCAGGAGGTGTTGGAGAATATTTCATTGGGCCTTGTTGAGGGTTAGGCAAACTTGGAATATTAGGTTGAACAGGTTCAAAAGGAGACATACTAAGTCCGGTATCAGGATCAGAAACAGCGCCATGGGCAGTATTTATTGTCATTAATTTACCAGTATCTTCATGAACATTTTGAGCTTGACGTAATTTCTTCAAGTTAGGGTTAGTTAATCCAACATCTTCTCCAGAGTTTAATCTACGTGCCATATTGTTATAAGCGTCAGCCTCTCTTTGTCATTCTTCATGTGATTGTCCATCCGCTGGTCCTCTACAAACTCTTCCGTATCATGCTGCTGGATCTGGTTCTCCGGCAATACCATTAGAATCTGTTTGTCCATTTAAGTGAGATACTAAATCCCTTGCATCTTGATCAACGGGTCTGGAAGCTCTGGCGTTAGGAGGAGAGTTTAAACCATTAACAGCAGGGACTTGTAAAGGTTTGTATTCTGCTTTTCTTTCTTCAGACATTTGGGCACTTCCCATTCCCAACCAATTAGGGACATGGTTATTTGATTCAAGTCCCGCAAATGAAGAGTTAAAGAAACGACCAATAGCATTCATTTCTCGTCCATTAACTTTTCCAGTATTATCTCTTGTTTGACTTGTTAAGAAAAAGTCTTTTAAAGCACTTCCTGTTGTTTCTTTCAAATCATAACCCTTTTCTCTCATCTCTTGTTTCTTTTTAGTCAATCCTGCTGACATCTCGGCTCTTTTCAACCTTTTCTCTTCTGCTTGGATCTTTTTTTCCTTATTTTCTTTTCTTGTCTCATTTCAATCATATATTGATTTTCCGGCAGTATATCCTGTTAAAGTTCCAGTTCATTGTTTTGCACTTGCAGTGGTACTTTGTAATAAAGCGGCACCTTGTTTTAAAGAACCAAACATTTCAGCATTAGAGAATTTCTCATCCTTTGCTCCTCAGGCAGATAGATATTGTTGACTAATTTGGTAAGCGGTTTCGTAAGCTGCTTGGATAGAAAGAATAACTCCTAATGAAGCTAAAAGATTTATTTGTCCATTATTTCCAAAACTTCAATCAGAAGAAGTAAGACCCGCGGTAACAGCTGGTTGAATTAGACTCATAATAACTCCTGCAAGATTGAAAAGAATGTACATAACTAAAACACCAATTCATTTTCCGAATATAGTTTTGTATCAGTTAGGAACGGATTTTGCATCATTTTGTCCATTAGCAATATAAAAGAAACCAATAATCCAATATCCTAAAATATAATAAGTTCTTTTAACAGCAGAGGCAACGAAAGTGTAGATAATCAGAATCATTGATCAACAAGCAAATCCACCTAGAATAAAGTTTAAAAGGTTCATATTGGCAACATATGAAAGGGAAGGGGATTGGTCTCATTCAGAACCTGGATTTCCGGTAATTGCGGAATAAAGAGCTTGAACAAGAGGAAGAGGAGGAGTGGAGTTTGTACATCAACGAATATAAGAAAGACCGTTATACTGTTCACACCCATTAATAATTCGGTAGATGATAGAACTACGGCCATTGACATAGTAACCAATATCAGTAATCTTATCATCATTGAATGAATTAATGATATTTTTTAAAGGTGTGTAGAGATTATTTTTTGTGAAAGTTTCATCTAGTTTAGCCAAAGAATCTCACCCGACATCGCAATAGGAAGAACCCATTTTATCAGAAAGGGTTGAAAGATCATAGAAGCTGGAGGAAAAATCGTTTAATGAATTGATAAAACCATGAATTGTATCTGATTCTTCTTTGGTCATAAAAATACCTTGTGATGGAATCATTCCGAGACTTGTAAAAAAGTTATTAATTTTCCCTTGCAATGCGGCTAAATCTTTATCGACATAACTTTGGACTTTGGTAATAGAAACTTTTAAATCTCCAAGATAAGTTGCTAATATTCCAAACTCCTGTTTCGCATCATCTCCTTTTGCCATTTCAGCCTGCATCTTATCAATCGCCTTATTCAAATTAGTAACATAAGTGTCGAGATAATTCTGCAAAAAACTTCCCCCAACTTGCACTTTTGAACCGATGGTAGCTAACAGTTGAAAATCACAATTATCACTATTTCCCAAGCAATAGGAGTTTAAGTTACTGACGTCAATACTCATTAGTTTAATCGGAGCGGTACTTGTGAAAGCCATAAGAAGGGGAGAAAGTAAAGAATCGGAAATAATCATTATGATAGGGAAAGCAATAAGGGCGAAAAACATGTATAAAGGCCATTTGAATTGTTTGAATTTATTTGCGATAGGTCCTTTTTTTACTCCTAAATTAAACACTCAAATTCCGAAAAACAAAAGTAAAGCGATGATAAGTGTAAACATAGTTATTTGTCCAATACCACTTGTTAAATCAAACTGATAATGTCAAGTCTCCCCATCAAAAGAAGAACTGAAAATTGTTGAAGAAAATCCATTTGCAAAGAAATTGAATAATGTCACCATAGCTTGAATTATTTGCAAAGGAAGGTAAACAAGAATTTGTCAAACTAATAAAAGGATTGGTGAAAGAATTTTTTGAATAACTTCAGTAAAAACAGTAACGAGGGCATTGATTAATGTGTCAAGAATATTTGCAACAGTTGCATGATTATAGATTGTTGCTAAAATTGAATGCATAATATATAAATATATTATAACTTCGCACTCTTTATTTTAAAGAGGAAAAAATATAATAATTTTATTATCAAACAGTATTCAAAAGACACAAAAGTTTACATGGTTATTGATGAAACTTTTCCTTGATTTGTACAAAAGGAAACAAAATACTATATTTGTTCTTCCAAATTTAACAAAAAATGAATCAAAGAAAACAAAGATAAACATTTATTAATTTGTTTTCCTGGAGCTTATTTTTATACAAGTTTTATAGAAAGAATTAAAAAAACTTTATTAGCAAAATATGCAAAAAAATATTTTAACACTTGTATGTATCACATCGACCAATCTTTAACTTTTACCAAAAAAAGTCACAAAAGTTGAAGTTTCATTTTTAACCGTTCTTTTGCAAAAAATTTTTCGTTTGTAGTCACTTATTGCTATGAAGATTCGCTTAAGTACAAAATACCGTTAATCGACCCAGTTTTTGAAGACAAATTCGCGGGTGGAGGTGAAAGAAAATGAGACTCTGTTTTAATTACTTCAGTAGCAACAGATGGAGCAAGAAAACAAAGTTTAATTGATATTTTTTCAAATCCTAAATGAAACCAAATTAACCATTTTTTCTATGCGAATGATGTGAATGGTTTTTTGAATAAAGAACGAATTATTTGTGAACAAAAGCCAACTTCATGCAAAGACTATTTTCCTTGCACAAATTGTGTCGTTTATCTCCGTAATGACCTCAAATATCTTACAGGTACAATAACTTTCTGCATCAAAAATCAAATCAAAATATTAACAGATTGTGAATATTCTTATAACTTGATTAATGACAAAGAAAATACTAGATTGGTTAAAGATTGAAAAAATATTAGCGAAGATGACATACTTTGATGTAAAGAAAAAATAAAAAGAGATTACAATGAATCAGCTAAAGATTTGATAGATAACGATATATTTGCAAAAAAATTAATTGAAATTGGCAAAACTTTTTCAGGTAAAAAATAAAGGTGGAAGAGGTTAGAAAAAATAACATTTTAGATTGGCTTTTTAAAACAAAAAACCGTTCTATTTTTTTCTTCAAACATTAATCTTATCAGCAACTGGGTTTGTAATAGGTTTCTGGGTTTCGTAAGAAAAAAGGGTGGTGCATGTTCCTTTGGTTCCAGCAGGAATATAGCCAAGGGAAATTTCCCCATTTTTATCTACATAAACTAAAATAGGAGTTTGTTTAGAGGCACCTACTTCTGATGCGGAATATTGTAAGGTATAATTATAAGGTAAAAAACAATTTGTTTTTATTTTACATAATTTCGTTCATACAGAAGTACCACTTGATTCTTGTTCGAAATAAAATCGGAAATATAAAAAAACCGTTTTATGAAAAATATAACCTCTAATATAGTTGACATTAATATAGCTAGGATTAATTTTTTCGTAATCATTTTCTGTCATATAAATTTCTTCATCACAATATTGAAATGTATAGTCATCCGCATTACCACCAAAAATTAAATTAGGAGTGCTGGTACCGTATATAGAAACAGATTGGTTAGAACTGATATTTATCTGATTTTGTTTCATTTTGCTCGTTCCTAAACACAACAAAAGGGAGGGAATTGATAAAATAGATAATCCAACTAAAAATGTGCTAAAAAAGCCAATTTTTTTTTTAGAAAAAGACATATTATCAACATTATATTCCTTTAATTTTATTTCGCCAAGTACTCCCCCGATTTAGGGACACTAAAACTCATATTTTTTATTTTTTTTTACAAGAATTTAAATACTGTTCAAGGATGACGATTGCGCTGATGATATCCTTCTTCTTTTTCATCATCGAACCTTTAAAATTCAATTCTTCTTTCATGATTGTGTTTGCTTCGATCGTTGTCATTCTTTCATCTTGTAAATGAACCGGAAGATGTGTCGCTTTTTGCAGTATTTTCTTAAACTCAATAACTTTATAAGTTCATTCGGTTTTCTCTTTATTCATTTTTGTTGGGTATCCAAGAATTATTTTTTCGATTTCGTTTTGGTATTGGATGATTATTTTCTCAATTTCTTTGACACAAAGGCTATAATTCTCGTTTTTAAAATCGAATTTCTTTAAAGGACTTATGTATTTTTGTTCAACATCAGAAATAGCGAGTCCCATCGTTTTGGTGCCTAAATCTATACCTAATAAACGCATGTTCTCTAATTAATAGTTTCTGAAATCTTCTTTTCTTTTTGCATCTGTTTTTGTTTCTTTTTTTCTCATTGTTGCATTTGTTTTCTTTTCATTTCGTTCCTTTGTTTCAATTTGTCTAGTCTTTCCTTGTCGGTATTAATGTCTTTTAAGCTTCGTTCATATTCTTCTTCTCTTAATCTCATTTTGATGGCGATTTCGTTTTCCTTATTAACTTTTCTTTGAAATTCTTTTTGTTCTTTTATTCGGATAAATAAGGTTGCAAAAATTCCGATAAGGCTTGCAATGATTAAAACAATAGCAATATATAAAATAGTCCGGCAAACATTTTCGGAAATATCAACATTTGTCCGAAAAACAGTAAGAGATAGCGCAAGAAGTATTAGACCAACAATAAAAGTGACAGAAAGACCACTAGCGATTTTATATTTAGTTCCTCATACAGATTCCAATTCAGTGGTATCGTCAGGATTCCTCCATCATTTTTCTTTTTTTTCCTTATTTTTCTTCTTTCCGAACACTACTTTTTTATTATATAGCTTAGCTAGTTTAGGTTAATTTACTATTGTTTTGTTTGTGTAGTTTATGATGAAAAAGTATTATCTCTTTAAATCGTTTTTTTCGACAATATTATCGAGATCATCTTTCGCCTCGTTAACCTTAGTTTCTAGATTATCAACTTTGACTTCTAATTTATCGACCTTGGTTTCTATATTACCAACTTTTTCTAAAATAGCTTTGTTTACAATCGCTTGTTCATCAAATCTAGTCATAACGAGATCAATAAATATATCTAACTTCGAAGGAGGTTTTGTGTCGGTTCCTTTACCGCCTTTTTTGTTTTTAATGATTGCAACTTTAAATATTTCGTTTACCTTAACAAACTTATTTTCGGATTTTGTTACTTTAACTTCGATTTCTTCCGATTTTCCATCTTTTACTATATCGCTCATGATTTAGTTATATTCACCATCCTTTCTTTTCGTCAAAATAACAGAATGCTGTGCATAATATTCCTTGTTTAGTTTTGTAATTTTGTTGAATTTTTCGGTTCATGTCTATACATATATATAGCGCCAAAAAACAAAAAGTTAACTTTTACCTATTTTTATAAGAAGGTTTTGGAAGAAAAATCACCAATCTCGCTCCCAATGCCAGTTCTTGTTTAATGAATAAATAAATATAATTTACCAAACCATAATGAATAGAATTTCTGTACTAATTCCGTGCTACAACGCTGCGAAATGACTACCAAAATTATTTTCTAGCCTTTTAAAACAAAAAGATAAAAATTTTAATCTCGTAATTATTAATGATGGATCTATCGATAATACCTACGATTTAATTAAAGAATTTAGCGTAAAAAATAAGAACATTTTAAATATCAAAATATATAGCCAAAACAATATCGGACTAATCAAAACAAGAGTTCGACTCGTTGAATTGTGTGAAACTGAATATTTTATTTTTGTCGACTCTGATGATTGAGTGAGCAAAAACTTCATTTCTTCATTTGCAAAAATATTGGCAAAAAAAGAATCCTCTTGTATTGTGGGAAAGAATAAACTATTTGTTCCTAAATGCTATTGAATTAGAGCTTTCGCTGTTGATAATTTTAGCAATAAAGATAGTATTGAAAAATTCATATTTAAAAACGATTATGGCTATTTATGAAACAAATTATTTAAAAAAGAAAAATATGTATCTGCAATGCTTTTTTTACAAAAACTTGGATATTGACCAACTCTAACAGAAGACCATTTTTTTATTTCATATTTTTTGTCCATTAATAAAGATATTCAATACAATATGAAACACACCTATTTTTATCGTAAAGCAGTCAATTCATTATCGATCAAACCTTCTTGTGAAAAAATATACGAAATTACATTAAATATCGATAAATGTTGTTATGAAAGAGAAAATATATTATGTTTGAATTATTTAATCACCATTATGTCTTATTTACTTATTTCAAAAAAAGGCGATGATGATAAAAGATTAATGAGCTACGAAACCTTATTCCTTTGACTAAGAAAATATGATTATATTTTAAAAAAAGTTAATTTATGGCGAAATATAATAGTTTGGCAAGGAAAAAATGTTTATAAAAAGCTTTTAAAGAAATATGGAAAAAAATAATTGAGATTTAGAAGCTGTTTTAGAAGGAAAAGATTTGCAACATCTTTATGATGAATGAGTCAATATAAACGAGAAAATTCTTAAAATGGTTCCTACCTTCTTAGATAACATAAAGAATTTTGTTGAATGAAAAAAGATAAACGATAAAGAAGAAAATATTTCAAATAGATTATCCAACTATATTTCAAACAAAGTTAATGAAGACATGTCTAATCAAGAATTTCAAGCATGAGAACAAAAATTAGATATGAAAGGCCACGAGTTTTCTAAAAAATTCTCCGGATTAGTCAATACTGTTTTAGAGAATGAAGAAAAAATTAGAAAATACATATCCCAAGATCCTTATCTGAAACAATATGAAAGGTCCTATGAACTTTTATTTAAAACGAAAAAACATATTCTTGACAAAAAAGAAAATCAATTGATCAGTAAAATCTCCATTAACAATTCCGCGGTTCATTCTATTTTTTCCACTCTAACAACAACCGATATCAAATTTAACGATGTTGTAGATGGAAAAGGGAAAAAGGTAGAACTTTCAACAATGGCCAAAGTTTTTACTCTTTTAAAATCAAAGGATCGGATATTGCGAAAAAATGTTTGAATAACCTTTAATAAAACATACTATAATTTCCGTTCCACACTAACCAAAACCTTATATTACAATTATTTACAACTTAACACATATGCAAAACTTCACAATTTTAATGACTATCTAGATTCTGTTTGTTTTCATGACGAAGTGAGCCAAGATTTCATTCTTGATCTTTACAAAAATGTTGAGAAATTTAAACCTATTTACATTAAATATAAAGAAAAAGTAAAAAAAATATTAGCAAAACAATTACATCTTAAAAAAGTAGAGCCATGAGATTGCAGCATTGATTTATGTAAGAAAAAAGTAAAATACACCATCGAACAATCATGAGATTTAATTCTTTCTTGTTTTAAGATATTAGGAAAAGAATATGTAACAAACCTTAAAAAAGCCAGAGATGAGAATTGAATTTCATATATGCCTAAAAAAAATAAATACACCGGAGCCTATTCAATAGGAGAAGCCAAAGGATTAAAAAAATATTACATTCTTCTGAACTTCAACTCTTCTTTCGACTCTGTAAGCACTTTAGCCCACGAATTGGGACACAGTATGAATTCCTTATATTTTGTTTCTTCTCAACCTGTGTATGCTGACACAACAATCTTTACTGCCGAAATTCCAAGTATCCTCAATGAAACCTTACTTGGCCTTTATATGATTGAAAAGTATAAGGATGATAAAGAACTAAAAAACAATTTTATTAACGAAATCGTTAGTGGTTTTTTCAGTACTGTTTCTCGACAAATCATATTTAGCAATTTCGAATATGAAGCGAACAAGATGGTTAATGAATCCGTCCCTTTCACTGAACAAAGTTTACAAGATTTATATGAAAAAATGATTTTTAAATATTCTTCAAAGACTGATAAAAAAGCAAAAAAACCTTATTCCTATTCTCTTTCCACAATATTCCGAATTAGTCACTTTTATGCCGGAAATTTCTATGTATACAAATATGCTGTCGGCCAGATTGTCGCTATTTGTTTGGCAAGAAAAATTATTAACAAGGAAAAAGGAATTTTAGATAAATTTTATGAATTTTTAAAAAGTGGAACATCCAAATCTCCTCTAGACACAATCAAGATTTTAGGAATCGATTTGCAAGATCCGAAAATATATGATGAATGTTTTTCATTCATAGAAGACTTAATTAATCAAATGAAGATTTAATCTTTCATTTTCTTCTCACCTTAATGTAAACATTAAAAAAACAACCCCATATAATATCCTTTGTAAAATGAAAATAACGAAGAATCTTTTTTTCATCCTACCCTGTGTATTTCTATCTTTTTCCTCCCCAACCATCTTCCTAACCTCTTGTAATCAAAACAAAGTAAAATGAAAAATCGGAACAAATCTAGGAAACACCCCTTCTTTCAAACTAATAAACAATTGAAGTAATAATTATTTTTCTCAATCAAAAATCGATTCAGTCGGAGAAAGTTCAGCCAATGTTGAAGTTGGAGGAACTACTATATTTACATGTTCTGTTACAATAGTGGAAGATTTTTTAACAATCGGGACTAGTATGATGAATCTTACTGATTGGGATAAAAAATATGGATATGGTAATGATATCGCCTTATCTACCGCTGTTAAAGATGGAATGGTGGAGGACATCTATCTAGGATTTGGGCAAGGAGGAGAAGATAAAGAATTAGAGTTTGGTACCTTTCACATCCAAGAAAGTGTTAAAAATAATAGAGGTACAACCGATTATGATATCCAAACCGTGAAGATGTGTGCTTTATGTGCTAGCGATAATCAAACCTACACTTGAAATTTAACCGACTCTTATTCTGATTGATGATTAAGCATTGTTTTACAGGAACCTGTTCAAAACTACTTCAATATCAGAATAGGGAACGATGTTCACCACACTGCCACATTAACATCAACCAAACAAATTCAATTCTCTGTTAAAGCTTATTTAAAAGATACTGCTGACATATGATCAAATGATGCTTTCGATAGTGGTCCTGTTTTTTCTACTACTGATGCTGGAGTTAGTTTCACAGAATTCACCCAAAACGATTCCAATAAAACTCAATGTATGAATATTGGAGCAATAAATTCAAGAACCGATTTACCCACACAAAACAGAACCGCTTTCACTCCCTTTAAACCAACAAGTGACAAAAACTTTGATGTTGTCCAAATAACGGGATCTGCCATGAATGATGATAACGATTATTTTAATGAATTTCAATTAAGCAGTTGTGATGATAATGTTTTATACGATCAAGACGGAAACACTGTCGGCACCACCTTGTATGATTCTACCACTGGATTTAATGCGGCATATACAACTGCTTTGTCCACTTCTGTTACTTCTGTCTATGGATTTGTGAATATTACTGATAAAAGAACCTCTACAAAAGTAATGTGTAAAGCGAGATTAGTTTTCAATATTGCATAAAAAAAGATAAGTCAATTTTGTACGTTATTTTCTCTAAAAATCGTGTTTTTTTATTGAAACAGCTTAGTCTAAAACCATTAACCCAGTTTTTGTTTTAGTGAATCTTGGCAATTTTTCAGTATCAAAATCAAATGATAAGCAATATGATTTTTTATCTTCTTCTATCATATATTAGTATCGATAGCTTCCTTGATACGATCGGTTGTTTTGTCGCACTTTTTAAATAATAATTTAGAAATATATTTGTGAAATTTTTTTTCTCGGTCTGCTATGATGAAAGCAAATGAATTGCATGTTTCGTATTTATAATCTTCTGAAATATTTGGATGATATCACCTTCCAGCTTTATAAAGTCTCGCAGAACAGCAGATTCGTTCTAATTCTTTTTCGAATTCTTTTTTTTCTTCATCATTAGGAATATCATATTCCAAATAAACTCCATAGTCTTTGTTTAATTCCATAATTTCATTATACTTGTTTATTAAAAATTACCCAGCATAGTCTAAAACCATACTTTTTTCCGAGATAGAACTCAACAAAATCCGGAAAAACAGGAATTTATCAGAGAAAAATACTTAAAATGGTTAAAGAGTGGAAAAGATACAAACTATATTAAAGTAATAACCGGAATAAGAAGAGTTGGAAAAACCACGATCTTAAATCAATATCGCAAATTATTTGATTCTTCAAATACAATCGACATGGATTTTAATGATGCAAGGTTAGTTGAACAATTTGATTGAAGAAAACTAATAGAATATGTCGAAAGCAAAAGCGAACCCAATGAAGTTAATTATGTTTTTTTAGATGAAGTCCAAGAAATTAAAGAATTTGAAAAAGCAATAATTACGTTGTACAGCCACAAAAACTTTAAATACGACATCTACATTACAGGTTCTAATTCCAAAATGTTTTCAACAGAACTATTAACATTATTTTCTGGAAGAGTTAGTGAAATTCAAGTTTTCCCTTTCGATTACAAAGAAATATGTACCTTTTTGAAAAATTTTAAGAATAATGAAGAAAACTTTGAAAAATATTTAATGCAGGGTGGTATTGGGTTAGTTATTCCTGAATACAAAAATTTCGATTCTGTTAAAAAAGCTTTGTTTAAAATTTATTCGAGTTGTGTTAAAAATTACATTAAAACAAGACACTCAATAAGATATTTCGAAGTTTTAGAAAAGCTTTGTGAATATCTGTTTAATAACATAGGAAGAAAAATTTCTGCTAATAATTTGGAAAATTACATGGTTTCTAATAAAGAAATAAAAATTAATTCCACTCGATTTGTGATTGGACCAAAAATTAGCAAAAACACCATCATTAACTACTTCAGTTGAATGTGTGATGCTTTCTTATTTTATAAAGTCAAATATTACGATATTAGAGGTAAACAAATAATGAAAACAAAAGTTAAATACTACGCTACTGATTTGGGAATGCTGACATTAAAAACATCTTCTAATATCGGATTCAACAAACGTTATCGATTAGAAAATGCAGTACTTTTAAAATTGTTGGAAGAAAGATATGAAGTATATACTGCAGAAAATGAAGCGAAACATGAAATAGATTTTGTAATAAAAAAAGATAATGAAATCAAATATATTCAAGTTTGCGATGTGTTAAACGATAAAAACTTTACTCGCGAATCTACAAACCTATTAAGCGTAAAAGACGCATACGACAAATATATCATTACAAATTCCATAAGTGTTTCTTCAACGCAAGGAATAAAGATACTAATTTTATCTGATTTTTTGTTAGGAAAGACTAAAATAAATAATTAATAAGGTTTGTTTTTTTGAACAGTGTAAAATAAAAAAGCACCAGCTTTTACACCGATGCTTTTATTTACAAGCTTTTTTGGGTTAACCCCCGCGGACAAACTAGACAACCTTTGATTACAAATATTATATAAATTTATTTTTTTACGCATGCTCTTTCTTATTCCCCAACTCGACAAAAAACGATTTTTTAATTTTTGTCGACTTATAATTTTAATATGGAGATTATTCGAAAGCATTACATCAATTGATTAAATTCACAAAAGAGCAATAACTCAATAAAAGTATTAACTGGAATTAGAAGAATCGGAAAGTCTACTATTTTAGAACAATATAAAAAAACATTAATAAAAGAAAATGTTATTGAGTTTAATTTTAACGATCCTAATTTGGCTTCCTTAAACGCCAAAGAACTTTACAATATCATTATTAAGCAATCCCTATCTAATAAAATTAATTATGTTTTCTTGGATGAAGTTCAAGAAGTTAAAGAGTTCGAAAAATGCGTCATTGGTCTTTTCGAAAATAAAAAAATCAAATTTGACATATTTATCACAGGCAGTAACTCTCACATGTTTTCCAAAGAATTGGCGACACTTATGACAGGAAGAACAAGCGAAATCCAGGTCTTTCCATTAACATATAAAGAATTGAAAGAAAACAAAAACAATTTAGATTTAACAAAATATTTAAAATATGGGGGTTTAGGAATTGTTTACGGCGTTTATGACAAAGAAGAAGAAATAAAGAAATGACTAAAAAAAGTTTTTAATGACACCATATTCCGTGATATCAAGTCAAGACACAAAATCAAAAACATTGAAAGCTTCAATAGTATCGTTAATTATGTTTTTTCTCATATTGGGAAACGAATATCTGCCTCTAATCTAGAAAAATATTTAAAAAGTAATAAAGAACAAAATGTCTCCAAAGATACAATCATAAAATACTTCGATTGATTAACACAAGTTTTCTTATTGCAAAAAATTAAATATTATGATATTGTTGGGAAAAAGAAACTATTATTAAAAAATAAATACTATGCTACGGATTTGGGAATATTATCAACGAATATTTCTTTTGATTTGAATTTTTTAAAAGGAATTAGACTTGAAAATTTGGTCTTATTACATTTACAATTTTTAGGTTATGAAGTCTACACATATGAAAACCCAGTTAATAAACAAGAGATAGACTTTATTTGTGAAAAAGATGATGATTTCGTATACATTCAGGTTTGCGACATTTTAACGCAAGAGAATTATTCAAGAGAGTCAAGAAGTTTATTGTCTGTTAAAAACAATTTTAAAAAAGTTATTATTTGTAACAAAATTGAAATTCCGAAAAATACCGATGGAATCTCAATAATTATTCTAGAAGACTGGCTAAGCGATAAGATTAGTTTGTAGTTTTTGAATCTTGTTATCGTGTTTATCTTCTAAGATTATTCTTTTTAACAATATTGTCGATATCTTTCTTTATTTCTTTAATATCATCCTTAACTTCTTTAAATTCGGCTATTACCTCTTTTTGGAATGTTCTGTTTTCTTTTCTATCTTCTTCTCTTTCTTTTTGTGCTTGAAGTTTATCTTCTTCAAATTGTTTCATTATTAGTTCTTCTCGTTCTTTCTCTCTTTGAAGTTTTTCATCATCCAATCGTTTTGCTAATTGCTCGTTTTGTTTAAAAAGTAATTCGTTTTGTTGTTGCATTGTTACTACTACTTTCAATATTTCTTTCAATTTTCCGTCATCTGTGTTAGGTTTTTCCGCCTCTTCGACATCATCTATTATTGCAATAAACTCTTTAATTAATTCATCTTGTTTATTAACAAAACGTCCTTTAACTCTTTTATTTATGAATGGTTCTTTCTTTGCTATATCCTTATTTTATTTATATCCCGGCCCAAAAAACACAGGAATTAACCGATTTAAACTCAACAAAATCCAAAATTTAACATTTATTCTTAACTAAAGCTATTGTAAACTTAGTTTTTTGGGAATGTGTCAATGCAAGGTGGAATTGGAATGATTCTTCACCCCTATGATAATGCCGAACGATAGATTAAAATATTAATTAATATTTGTGAAAATAGTATCGAGAAAGATATTAAGCGCCGTCATAAAATTCGTTATCTTGAATGAATACAATTAATATGCGAATATTTATACAATCACATAGGAAAGAATATTAATGCAAAAATTTAGAGAATTATTTAAAAACTAATAATGAAATCAAAATAAGTGCAAATACCTTACAAAACTATTTCAATTGTTTATGTGAAGCTTTTCTATTTTATCGAATAAAAATATACGACTCAAATTGCAAAAATATTTTAACAACGAAATACAAATACTACGCTAGTGATCTCAGTTTATTAACTGCCAAAACTAAAAACAACTACTATTTTAATCTTGGTTCAGAATCGAAAATGCGGTTTTGCTAAAATTCCTTTCATTGGATTATGAAGTTTTTTCGGCAGAATCGAAGTGGGGATGATATTGATTTCGTAATTAAAAAAGACAATATTATCAAATATGTACAAGTTTGTGAAACATTAGATGATAAAAATTTTGAAACAGAGAGCAGAAGCTTACTAAAAATTAAAGACGCTTACGATAAATTCATTATTTGTTCAACTATTAGTGTTTCTCGAACTAGGAGGATTAAAATTATTTATCTTGGAGATTTTCTTGTAAAAAAAGATTGGTAATAAATTCTAAGCAAACGAAAGTATTATCTTTTAAGATCTCTTTTTATTCGCCTCTTTTCTTTCTTCCAATCCCTTCTCTCTATATATAAAGGTTGCAAAAAAACACATTAACACTCCTTACCCCTCTTTCCTTCTAAAATCTTTCACCAAATTACCCCTGTTAGTGTATATAATATATACAACAATGAACAAGGGTACTAAGTTTAAGCTGTCTACTATATTGTTTGGTGCTTTATGTACTGTTGCAATTGCCACAATTACCATTGGTGCCGCCTTCTCAAAAAACATGAATCTTGCAGAAGAACAAGGATGCACTATAGAAGGAAAGAATTATATCTACGCAAAATATGGTAGTGTTTCCACAGCCAGCTTTACTTTCTTTAACCCAAGTTCTGATGATAGTGATGCTGTATCAGAACTAAAATTCACCGTTATTGGACAAGACTGTTACAACGGAAACATCGGAATATCAACTCAATCGGATGGTCAAGATGATAACGAAGGCCAAATTACTTTACAAATTAATCAACACACCCCTGTAGGAACTCACAAAGTAACATTAAATGCTAACTACATCCAACATGGTTCTAGACACATAATTCAAAAACAAGTTCTTTTCAATGTCTATCAAAACGTTATTCCGCAAATTGTTGCAAATAACAAATACATTACCACTAATTTGCAATATGAAGTGCCTACTACTTCTCAAACATGAACCAACTCTGCAACACTTTCTGGTGCTCAAAATAATATAAAATTCATCGCCACTAACAAGAACGGTGTTGAATTGCAAGGTACTTTAGGCCTTACTTATGATGCCTCCTCTTGAAAAATTACAGCCAATTCAGTCAAAGTTACCAATCTTCAAGACGCAGCTTACTATACTAATAGTTCAGGTTCTGACTCAACCAACCCCAATTATTACACTATCAAAATAACCCAACCAGGATGAACAGCAAACGATCAAAACCTTTCATACATCGTAATCAAAACAAAAGAAAGTGAAGATGCAAAAACCCAACCGAAGAAAGATGTAATCCTTAACGCTTCCTTTGGTTCTTCCTCTGGTATTCCTTTCTCTTTTGACACCAAATCCAATCCTGATAATTACTCAATGCCTTCTGTTAAATGAAGTGTAACCCCTTCCAATCAAGAAGACGCCAATAGTGATGCCTATAAACAAATTGATGCTAAGATAAACCCAGACACAGGATATTTCACAATAGGACCAACCACTATTACCCCTAATGAAACAAATGCTATTGTAACTGATGCTGAATTACCTTCTGCTGTTAGTACTAGTACTACTTACCCTTTCCATGCTGTTAAGATAGACAATGACAACATGTCAGTGGATGGTACTTTTATGTTAGGAGATTCATTGGAAGGGGGATTAACTCACAAAATCCAATCTATTGAAATCACAAAAACAGACGTTAACTCTTTAAACGGTTCTTATCATATTACCAATGACTTTATGGCCCACACAGAACCAAATTGTACTGACTTCGAAATTGTTGATAATGAAGATGCTTGAGTTGCCTTATCTTCCACTCTTCTTGATGAATATAACTACACCATCACCGCTTCTGCCACTAACTATTTCCCTTCTTATTACAATCTTAAAGTTAAATTCGTTAAAAACTCCAATAACCGAATCATCGGAACCGGTTTAAGTTCTTTCGGATATGACTATAAAGCTTTAGAGGCTGTTGGTTACACTAGTAATTCTGGTCCAGTCAAAACCCTTCAAGATGAACACTTATATTCCGTTACATCTGTTTATCCTAATGGACATTGAGATTTAAGATATACAAATGAAAAAGGTCAACAATTTGGCGAGAACAGAGATCCTTATTCCATCACTGTGGTAGGCGAAAAATCAGGTGTTTCTGCCAAAAAGATATATTTAGGACTGAAAGATGGTGCCCCTTTATCAAAAGGCCAGAATGACTCCGTCTCTGATGTCTATTTATGATGAGCTGACCCGTCAAAAGTAACTGGAAGTGGTACTTACTCCTGAGGTACCAATGATGCTGCCTTTGTTCCTTCTGGTGTGTATAATGTATCTATCTCCTATTGTATTCCAGGGTTTGAGGATGCAGTAAAGGATATTACAATCAATGTTAAAGGTGCTGATCTTCCTACTATTACAGGTAGTGATGAAATTTATGTAAAATATGGAGATAATACTGTTCAACATACTTTCTCCTCCTTATACTCCAACACTACTATTCCCCAATTAAAATATGAATTTGTGAACACTTCCTCTGGCGGTGAACCTGATTTTTCTACATATCTAGACTTATACACTGTTCCTCCTTATACTTTAGTTAACAATGAGGCTTATTATAATGATGCAAGTAACAACGCTACCCTTTTAAAAAACATCCCTAATGCCTATTTGAAATTTAACTATAATTCAGAAAAAAACGTCTATGCCCATGCTGCAATAACAGACGATGGTACCATTGTAATCAAAGACTTTAATACTGAGGCTGTTTCAGGATCTCCTTCCACCCTATCCCCTGATATTGCAGCCAACACTTCTTTTGTCCTTGCCACTGTTACAGATTTAGACACAAAAACTGATTACACCATAATAACCCATGATGACAAAATACCCACCGTTAGTTTCTTTGCAACAGAAACTGGAACCAAAGCATATGAAGCAGTGGTAAAAATGAAATCCCCTCTTGGTGTTACTTTCCCAGAAGTAGGAACCTATTCTTTCCAAATCCAACTTAAAGCAACAAGTGCAGTGGCTGATGACGAATCTAGTTACAACCCTTCTGCTCCTAAAAAGATATTAGTAAAAGTAACCCCTTTAGATTCTTCCACTCTTGTAGGACCTACTACTCTAGTACCTTATTCTGGAGTAAACTATGCTTCTTCTAATACAGGAACAGCATCAGAAGGTGAAATCCAAGAACCGTTAGGAATCTATTCTGGTTGTGTTTCTGATAATGGATATCAAGTAATGAACCTTAGATTGGAAAATAAAGCAGTTGATGAGAATGGTGTATTAGTAACAAGTACTACTAAATGTCCACTCGAAATCTTTGAAAAGCTTCAAGTAAATACTGAGGGAAATACTGATTCTTCTTTTCCAGCAAGAACAAGTGGAACCATTGATGCATCCGGTAATATTACAGGATTAGTATCAAGTTTCCGTATTGGTTTCTCAAACGCTACTTATTTCATTCCTGATATATTTGCTAGAGATGATATTAGTCAAGATTTAGTACCAGGAACAAACTCTTTCGTTGTTACTCTTGTTGCTTCACTTGATAACCACGAAGAAAAATACTACCCTATTACAATTAACCCTTTAAAAGCGAAACCTAATGTCATTATGGGAACTAACTTGGGAAATATCTCGATTAAAGAAGAGAAAAAATCTCCTCTAACTCTTTATCACAAAAATGGAGAAGGCAAACTTATCAAAACCGCTTTCACAAATTCTCCCCAAGATCCAGTTAACCCTTTCGAAATTAAAGGAACTATCGGAAATGGTTCTAGTGGTGGTCAAGCCTCATCTAACATAACCATTTCTCTAGGAACTTATAAAGCAGTTAGTGGTGAAGGGGGATCTACTACATTCTCCTTTGAACCTTATTCAAGTGGTACAACCACTTCCCCTTTCTCTTTAGAATACGATTCCACTGGATCCACCCCTCTTGGTTTATGTTTAAAATTTGATCCAAAAAAAACTCCCCTTAAAACAGGAGATATTCAATCCGAATACGATCACATCGCTATCCAGTTAAGCTTTGATGGTTCTACTGACACTAATGCCAAACTATGATTTTATGTTACAGGAAACATATATGAAGGTTCTTTAAAACTAATTGGTGATCCTAAAGGTTCTTCCACATCAACTACATATGAGCTTACAGGAGTTTCCTTATTAGCTGCCAGTGTTGATGCTCAGGGGTATACATATACTGATGGAAATGCCCTTAATTGAAAAATAACGAGTGCGAATATACATGATGATAATAATACAACAACCGTTGGTACTGATCACAATATTTCCGATTACTTCAAAATCAACTCCATCTATACTTCAAAGATCGAAATATATCTTACTCTGCAGAAGTATAGTGAACATCTCCAACCCCAAGCACTAGGTGCACCACAACAAAATGATCCCGATCCTTACGAATACCTTCCAGTAGGGTCATATGATGTGCATTTATCATGTACCCTTCCAGGATATAATTCAGTTGAAGTAACATATACCATTACTGTAATACCAAAAGAAGATACTTATGTTGGAATATACAGTTCTAGTGATAATGCTAAAACCACTCCTACTGCTACATCTAACACTTCCATTACTATGGACTATGCTCAAGCTTCTACAAAAACTGAATATTATACTGCCGGAGGATATGATTCAAAAGTATTCAACGATTGATATAAAACTGGTAATTATTCTATTGGCCAAGTAACATATAACGGATTTGAAGGGTTGGATACTGCTAGCTCTGGAGATTACTACTATACAAATTTTATTACTTTTACTAATTCCCATGAAACTAGTAGTAATTATTATTCCTACGCCGAAATATCATTCCGAACAAAATCTTCTAGTGGAAAATGTATGCCTGTAAACTCCTCCATTAGCTTCAACCTGATCCTTACCCCAGCTATTCGTAATGACACTACTTACACAGATACCAATAACTACAAACCAATACAAACAACTATCACCCTTAGGGCAGAAAAAGCTAGTTTATCCTATACAGTCCCCGAAAACACTCTTACCTATTCCAATTTCTTTTTAGGAGATGCGTCTAACGTTCCAGTAAGTGAAAAGAATTACAAAGTTTTGAAAATGGAAAAACCTGAAACAGTAATTACTAAAGAAACTAGCCCTAGTATCATTATTCCTACTCAAAACGGTCCTACCACTACCGACAGTGGTGTAGATAACTACGGTTTCAAACTATATACTGCCGATTCTGTAACAAAACAAATGACTGATATTGAAACAACCATTTTCACATTGTCAACTGCAATGACTTCTCTTGGCGAAACCGGTAGTGAATATGCTTACAAATTAGCTTTCACTATTTCATGAACTCCTGACTTCCTTATTAACAACACAACTATCTACCTATGCTGACCAGGAAGTGATGCTTTCTTCCCTTTAATCTTTAGACTTGATTTCCAAGTGTCTTCAAGAGATGATATTGGTAATGATTTTAGTGATTTCAAAACCTCTAATGTTGGTGAATTAGCTTGACCTTTATATGCAACAGTATCTAACGGTTCCGCTACCTCCTATGGTCTTTTCTGAAGAGATATGAATATTGCTTATGATGTAGGTGGCACCACCATTACCATCACCCCAAAAGAAGCAAACAACTATATTGACGAATTCCTTTCTGCTTTAAAAGAAACAAAAGATTTAAACAATAAACTATTCCCAAGTGAGACAATGAATGATAAGTTATGAAAAGAATTAAAGAATACTGGTACTATATACCTTGTTGATTCTGAAGCTGTATATATCATCCCTGACATCAAATCGCAAAATTATTATTCTACTGGCCAATTACCTGTTGATGTTAAAAAAACTGATACATACAATAAACTAGTAACACCATTAACAACTGAAGCTTTTACTGCTGCAACCCTTGATGGTACTGCCAAAATATTATGAGACTCTTCCTTATATGCCTCTTCCGATTATCATGAAACTGATAAATCTAAACCTTTCCCAGGAACTGACTCTTCTTCCACTGTTTTAACAAAGAATTCTTCAACTTCAAAAACTGGTGCCAATGTTTCTTATCTAAAACCCCAATCTTTCTTAGAAGACGGATTCCATGATTGTACCAATATCTATTTGGGTGCATTAAAATTGAATAAATCCTACTCTGAAAATGGTAGCTCTGTTTCAGACAACAACCTCATCAAAATCCCAAAATATATTGCTACAGAAGGTGGTAAGAAGCTTTTGGTAAGAGGAATCTATGGAAGTGTCAACGACAGTTTCAATTACATCTATACTTCAGATACAACTGGTGTTCCTGTTATTAATCTTCAACTTCCTGACACATGTGTTGATTTAAGAAACGCCAACTTCTTTTCTAATAACAAAGGAGGCGAAACTAATGCTATAATATCTGGTCAGTGTACTTGTCCAATAAATTTCTCCAAATTCAATACAAAAGAAATTCTTGTTGATTTCACCCAAGGAAGAACTGTAGCCCCTAATGCTGAATTGTCAAATGGTGGTGCTTCTGTTGGTAACACAGAAATTACCAACAAAGTCTTTGATGAATTTGTGAAATGTGAAGGAGTAACTGGTATTGATACTTCTGTTTACCGATTCACTATCTTTCCTGGTGATTATACTAATAACAGCAAAAACTCCTCTTCTGCCGAAAAAGTATTGGTGAACTATGGTGTTGTTAGTTCATACGCTACCACTGCTGTTTCATCATCAAATCTCTTTACCGACGTTGTGAATGTTGCTCAGGATGCTTTGAATGCTAATTATAGTAGTGTGGAAGGTTCTGGAACCACCATTCTTACCAAAAAACCCCTAGCCTTCCAAAGCACCAACACCCTATCTGTTCCTAAAAATGTCACTTTAATCCAATCCAACTCTTTCTCTAATCAATCCAAGATTAAAACAGTGGAACTTTGCTCCACTCTTACTGCTTTGAATAGTGGTACTGGATATGTTATTGACAAAGCTGATGCTACTACTGGATCTGATGCAGATAAGGCCGCAAAACATGCCGCATTAGACCCTTACGATCATACAGGAACAAAATATACCGCTTGTTTCTTTGGATGTACTGATTTAACCACTGTCAATTTGAAGGCCGTGTCTGATATTGGTACTAATTTGGCTGAAGCTGAACCTACTGAAAAAACAGATGCTTTCTTAAATTTTAAATTCTTGGACGCTAACTACGATTTAGGTAATTACCCCATAGACACTTCCGGATATTCTAATATCTATGTTAATTATTATTCTAGTGATAATTGAAGTGCTTCAAAAAAAAGTGGCGATAATGTAACAGATGATGGACACACTTACTTCCTATTCCCTAAGAAAGCTAGTGGATTGATTAGTGTTTATATCAATAAAACTATTTTCGATCAAATGTATACCCAAGATGCACCATACCCTAAAATCTTAGGACCTCGTATTGGTAATTATCGTAACAATAAACCGGATATCAGATACTCTTTATACCTTCCTGATTCTTCATTTAAAATGGTTACATCACCCGGTCTTGTTGAATAAAATATGCCTAATCTAAATAATAATACCAAAATCATTATTATCTTCGGGGGAGTTTATTCTTCACTTGGGAAAGGGATTTGTGCCTCTTCTATTTCTCGAATCTTAAAAGAATTGGGGAATAAAGTGCAAATGATGAAACTTGAACCTTATCTAAATATCGATCCAGGATTAATGTCTCCCTACCAACACGGGGAAGTGTATGTTACCTATGATGGAGGGGAGACGGATCTGGATTTGGGAAGTTATGAAAGAATCGGGGGAAATAGGATAAGTCGAAATCAGTATGTAACAAGTGGACAGATATACAATGAGATTATTCAAGAAGAACGAAATGGGGATTATAATGGAAAAACAGTTCAGGTTGTCCCTCATGTTACAGGAAAAATAAAACAAAAAATCTACAACATAATCTCTTCACAAGAACTTGACTTCCTGATTATCGAAGTGGGTGGAACTGTTGGGGATCTTGAATCTTTGGCCATGATCGAATCTTTGTGTGAAATAAATAAGGAAGTAGGGAAAGAACGATTCCTTCCTATCCTTTTAGCACCCCTTATCTATTTGGGTGGAACAAGTGGAGAATTGAAAACAAAACCAGCCCAACACGCTTATCGAGAATTATGCAAATTAGGGATAGTGGCAGAAATGATGATCCTGCGAACTGAACAGGATATTACGAAAGATGTAGTGGAGAAGATGGGATTTCATTGTCACATTCCTAATGATTATGTATTCTGTGCTAAGACCCTTCCTAATGTATATATGCTTCCTGATTCTTTATTCGAACAAGATATACATAAAGCAATATACAAATACTTTAAACTTCCTCTTTCTCCCAAAGCCAACATAAACGAATGAAAGAAATTCACTAACAGTATCAAAGAGGCGAAGAAAAAGGTTGTTATTGCTATCGTGGGAAAATATATTGAATTGCACGATGCCTATGCCTCTGTCATTGAAAGTATCAAATTGGCCGGATACGAGAATGGCGCTAGTGTCGAACTTAAATGAATCAACTCAGAACCTTTAACCGATAAGAATGTAAAAAGCTCTTTAAAAGGAATTGATGGAATTATTGTCCCAGGCGGGTTTGGTAGTAGAGGGGTAGAAGGAATTATGGTGGCTATTAAATATGCAAGAACTTCCAACATCCCTTATCTTGGAATCTGTTATGGAATGCAATTGGCGATGATCGAGTTTGCACGAAATGTGTTAGGATGAAAAGATGCAAATACTACCGAAATTGATCCAAATACATCCCACCCTATTTTTAAATATATTGATGGAAGAATGAGATTAGGGGAACAAAAATGTGTAATGGTGAACAAGAAAAACTTTGCTTATAAACTTTACAATAATCAAGATATCGTTTTACAAAGACATAGACACCGATGAGAATTCAATAACCAATATCTTCAAGATTTTGCGAAAAAAGGTTTTGAAGTTTATGCGATTTCCTCTGATAGCGAAAAGACTGTGGAAATGGCTGGAATTCCTTCCTTATCCTTCTTCTTTGGTGGTCAGTTTCACCCTGAATTCTCCTCCTCCCCTACCAAAGCCGATCCTGCCTTCTCTGGTCTTTTAAAAGCTTGTTTGAAGAAAAAGAAATAAGGTGGAATTGAATAAAAATTCAAAAAAATAATCGCCTATATTATCGTATAGCAAAGAAAGAACCATTCATAAATAAAAGAGTTAAAGGACGTTTTATTAATAAACAAGATGAATTAATTAAAGAGTTTATTGCAATAATGGATGATGTCGAAGAGGCGGAAAAACCTAACACAGATGACGGAAAATTGAAAGAAATATTGAAAGTAGTAGTAACAATGCAACAACAAAACAAGCAATTAGCAAAACGATTGGATGATGAAAAACTTCAAAGAGAGAAAATGGAAAAGAAACAATAATGAAACAATTTGAAGAAGATAAGAAAAGAAAACAGAACATTTGTTAAAAAGAATAATCTTAGAAGATAACAATCTATTTTAAAATCTAAAATCTCCAGGTTTATCCTCTTTTCTATAATACAACTAAATGGACAAAGATTTCGAATTAGCAAATAAGATAAAAATCCCTCGAATCGGTTATGGTACATATAAGGAAGAGGCAAGTGAAAAAACCTCGCAAATTATCACTTTTGCCATAAAAAACGGATATTCTCTTATCGACACAGCAACACGTTACGGAAACGAGAAATACGTGGGCATTGGGATTAAAAATTCTAAAATAAAAAGGAAAGATATATTCATCACAACAAAACTTTGAAATGACATGCAAGGATACGAAAACGCCATTAAAAGTTTTAAAAATTCGTTAAAAGAAATCGGGGTTAAATATATTGATTTATTCCTTATCCACTGGCCTGTTGTTAAAGGGGAGGAAGAGAAATGAAAGGAAAAAAATCTCGATACTTGAAAAGCTTTCGAATACCTTTATGAAAAGAAACTTGTAAGAGCAATAGGAGTATCTAACTTTGAAATTGTTCATTTAGAAAATTTGCTAAAAGGATGCAAAATAAAACCAATGGTAAACCAAATCGAAATGCATCCTGGATTAAACAATACCGACCTTTTACAATATTGTAAGAAACACAATATCATTGTCCAAGCCTATTCTCCTTTAGGAAGTGGAAAAATCCAAGGGAATGAAGTATTATCAGAAATTGCAATATCCCACAATAAATCCCCTTCCCAAATTGCTTTAAGATGGTGTGTGCAAAAAGGTGTTATTCCTTTACCAAAATCAACTAACGAAGGAAGAATAAAAGAAAATATTAACATCTTTGATTTTACCCTTTCTTTTAAAGAAATGAAACAGATTGACGGAATGAAACAAGAACGATTCTTCCCTGATCCATTGCTAGGAAAATAATGAAAGATAGGCCCAACCTTTACCTAATCGAGGAAGAAATGTATAAGGATGAAAAAATCAAATATATTGCCGGAATTGACGAAGTAGGAAGAGGATGTTTAGCTGGTCCTTTATGTGTCGGAATTGTTATTTTTCCAAAAACTTATCGCAACGATTTAATTGATGATTCAAAAAAACTTTCTTTAAAGAAAAGACAAATCCTTGCAAAACAAATAAAAGAAAACGCCCTATATCACTCCACCATTTTCATAGGCGAAAAAACGATTGACAAAATTAATATCAAAAATGCTGCCAAAGAAGGAATGAAAACGCTTATCAAACAATGCCCCTTTCCTAAGGAAGAAACCCTATTTTTGTTAGATTATGAAAAGATAGAAGAAGCAGGATATAAAACCATCTCTTATGTAAAAGGGGATGCAAGAGTTTTTAGTATCGCCGGGGCCAGTATTATTGCAAAAGTGGAAAGGGATGAGTATATGGATAAACTCGACTCTTTATACCCACAATACTTTTTTAAGAAACATAAAGGTTATCCTACCCCTTTACATATGCAATGCTTACATAAATACGGGATTATTCCTAACCTTTATCGTCTTTCCTATAAACCAGTGATCGATGTATTGAATGAGTCAAAAATCATGCAAAATTAACACCCCTAATTGTTAAATTAGAAATTATTTTATATAACATTGATAGTATGGCTAATTCAAAATACTCTTACACAGTCAAATTTCCAAGAGCTTCAATAACTCCTAATGGTACAGTTTCTTACGATTGAAAAAACTCTCCATTAGTATTTTCTTCAGACAATCCTGTTGATTTAAGCAAAGTTAATCCTAATTTTAGAAATGATTATTTGCCTATCGTTGAAGTAACTGTTGTTGATAAAGGAACATCTAGCAAAGCCACAATTGAAAAAGAACAAGAAGCTATTAAACAACAAATTCTTCATTCTTATTCATCCACTGGTTCACTTCCTGATTTTTCTCCAAAAACAGCATCTTCTTTTGCTTCCTCTCTTGTTGCTAGTGAAAACGAACCTGTATTCAAATCTAAATTATTAAATTCTGAAATCGCTCAAACTGAACAATTAATTTCTGAAGCTTCAAATCGAAGTCAATCTATTGCTAAAGCGGAAACAAGAATACAAAAACTTAACCAAGAAAAAGAAAAATTAGTCAATTTCTCCAAAAATGCAACCTCTATTACTAATGCATCCAAAATCATAAACATTATCACCATAGATTCTGCTTTAGCTTTATATGCCTCCTCTAATGGTTACATTGAAAATATTCGAACACAACTTGCAAAAGGTGTAACTCCCGATCCTATTGAAGTAAGAAGTGCTATTCTTTCAAACAACCCTGAATTACTTGAATCTTACCCTCTAGTTAAATATTCTAATGGTTCTTATTTTATCGGTTCTTATGAATTAAGTAAAGAAGAAATCAGAAATGCTGAAATTAGTCCTTCTGGTGGAATTAAAATAACTGCCGATTATGCAAAAAAATTCCCTAACATTCTAACAGCATTAGCAGAATCTGAAGAATATGATTACCATTTTTCACAAATCGCTACCAATTATGTTGATGGCTTAATAAGAACAGCTCGAGAAAGTACAAAACCGCTAGATGCTGCTATTGAATTAGAGAAAGCTTTAATCCCTGGTGCTGGTATCGCTATTAAAAAACTTGAAGATTCAATTAAAGCTGAAAATAAACAAATTGCTAAAATTAAAGCACTTCCTCCTGTTGATGAATTGGCAAAGAAAAAAGCAGAATTAGAACTCGTTAATGCAAAATTAAAACAACAAATTCAAGATTCTAGTGATTTAAAACTTAATCCAGAAAGACTTCAAGCTATAGAACAATTCAATAAACAATACCACACACTTCCTTCTAAACAAGTTGAATTAAAAGCAGTTCCATTTGCTACCTCTGATAGTGTTGAAGCAAAAACCGAAGCCTTAGTAGCGTATGCTCAAAAAAGCTCTACAATGTATGATGACGAAATCAATGAACAATTAATTGTATTAGAAAGAATTAAAAAATATCAAGAAAGCTATGAGTCCGCATTCTTCCGATTCAATAAAACGAAAACCCAAGAATTTAAAGCTATGTTCGGAAGTGATACTATTGAACATCCTGAAGATAAGAAAGAAAGAATTAAATATCTTGCATCTTTAAAACAAAAAGCCTTAGACACAATAGCCTCAACTGAGAAAAAAATTATTCAAGAAACAAAAACAGTTAGCGATATAAGTGCAACAGATCCTAATCCTTTCATTAGAGATTTAGGTTCTTCAATAATAGCTAGAAATCAAATGTTACTAGAACATGTTTCTACAGCTGTTGAATTACCAAAATCTCACTCTTTCGTAAAACAACAACAACAATTAGTTTCTCAAGTTAAAGAAATCGACAGTTATGTAGCAGCTAGTCAACCAACATTGACAGAAGTTATCTCTCAAAAAGTGGAACAACATTTACAACTTATCAAACCTGTATATGGAAAACACATGATTCCTGCTCCAAAAGTTGATTTTTTTGAAGAAGAAACTGTTGCTGATGAAGTTTTAGAAACATATGATGATGCAGTTACAATTGATGAAGAACCTATTTTATACCCGGCTCCAGCTCCTATCCCTGTTCCTGTTGTTGCTCCTGTAACTCCCGAATCTTCTAGTAACCAAAGTCCTATTACTACCCCTATTCCTGATGATCAAATAGACTCTTCTTCGTTAACTCCTCCTACTAGTGCTAAACCAAAAGCTAAAAAAGATGATGACGCTGTTGTTACAGTGACCAGAGCTATTAATCTATAGTATCCTTTTTATTCGTTTTTGCAGAGATAAGTAAAAGATATGCTTCCATTCTGTAATAAAGGTTAATATCTAACCCTATTCCTCCTTACTAACAATAGTTTTAATTAAAGAATTAAACTCATTCGGCACTTCTTTACAAGGGTTATGACCACAGTTTAAAGTGTAATGAGAAAACTTTTTATACATATTATTAAAATAGTTCAGTGTTAAGTTGTTAGGAATATCAGTATCCTTATCACAAGTAATTAAACTAATTGGAATCTTTTTCACATATTTAGCTATTTCACGATAATCAAGATTGATCATTCTCATTCTTCTCTGTTTCGCCAATTCTAACATTAAGGGAAGGAAAAATTTATAATCTTGAGGAAGCCAGCCAAAGAATGTTTTTTTCAACGTTTCTTCCTTTTCTGGTAAATCATATTTTTTTCCAAACTTAACAATCGTTACATAATAATCTTTCCCTTTTTTCGGCAATTCGGGGTTCTTATCGATTTTTTTAAAAGGACCCATAGGAGTGAAAGGGTTAATGAAAATAATCTTCTCTATCTGGCTCTTATGCTTCAAAAACACATTACTAGCAACAGCACAACCCATAGAATGAGCAATAAGAATGAATTTTTCTCCCTTTATTTGCTTTTTAATGTCCAAAGAGACTGCACTGCATATTTTTGTGAAAGTTATGCTTCCTTTTTCCCAATCACTAATTTTGCTTCCATGTCCTGGCAAATCATTGAAGTAAACTTTATATCCTTCTCTTCCTAAGAAACGGAACATTTGGATGAAACTTAAAGAAAAGTCACATATCCCATGAATGAAATAGATGTTTCTTGTCATTTTTTAATTATATTTTTGTGTGTAATTGTTTTGCATTACATGCGAAAAAATATACCCGTTCCGGTTTTCAGGATCTCATTATTAAGATAGAAAATATAATGTATTGTAGAAATGGGAAAATCAATAAAAACTACTTTTCTTTCTTTTTTTATTCTTCCTTTTTTACTGCATTTAGCCTCTTGTTCTTCTCACGCTGTGCCTATTAAAGGCCTTGATATTTCTGAAATAGGAGTTGGCTTTAATTTTAATAATAAAACAATTAAATTTGATACTAGTATAAATTTAAATAATTTTTGTGTTGGTAAAGTGTTTGGTATTCATTTTCAAAATAATTTCGATTTAATAACATCTAATTCATCCGATCATACATTATGTTTGTGAAAAAATAATACCGAAAGCGTCGAATGTCCTTTCTACGGTTCTTCAGAAGCTTCATGGTTCACTGACTCCTATCATTTCGATGATAATGATTGAATTGTTACAAATATTTATGATGATAACTATTTGTGAAAAAATTTTTGTTTTATAGAATAGTATTTAATACTAAATAATTTTATATACAAAATTTGATAATTCTTCAAAACTAAGTTGAATTTAACCCATCCCCTAGCACTTGAATTAACGATTTGTGTAAAAACACCTAGACTAGTCTATCCTAGATACAAGCAAATGTAATAATTAATATTTCATTCAATTAATCACATTCAATATTCAGATATTATTCCTTTACTTTTATTCTCTATGAAATGTATTAACTATAAGTTAAAAACAATAGGCATATAATAAAGTTAAAAAATGAAAATAACTAAAATATCAATATTGTTTGCATGTTCCGCCATCGCAATCACACCTATTGTAATTTCTTACTCAATGCAAAAATCCACCCCCCCCCCCATCACAATTAGATTCTAAATATGATAATTCAATAGTTAATTCATATGCAACCGATTTCCTTCCTGTTGGTAGTAAAGTAGGTACATATACAACCGCAAATATTACAAATTTATCAACTTGGGGGTTTTCGCAACATTGAACATTTGATATTTACAGCACAACTCCAACCGCAGGTTCTTCAACCCAAACTGGTCCTGGATATATTTTGGTTCCAACTAGACTTGAAAATAGTGCAGACGCTCCGTTTTTAAACAACACATTAATTTTGGGAGGAAGCACAGAAACTGATTCAAAGATTTCCATAAATGGTGGAACAGCATTACCTGTTTATGGAATTGGGATGAATGAATCATTTGATCAATTTAATGAACCGATCGAACCTAATATATTAAGCGATAGATTTAGCAGTCCTGGATACGAATTCAAACTTAAATTTTCATCAAAATGTTCGATAATTAAGATATTTAAACATTTTTTTGAATCATCTCATATAGATTTTGACAATTCTGATTTTATTTTTCCTGATAAATTGCTTTGAATTGGTACGTGTGCTTTTATGTCGGTTGTTCCAAATAATCTTTCACCAACAGCTAAAATTTCGTTAAATAAAATTAGAGTAGTTGAAGAAAATGCCTTTCGTAGTTGATCTCCTTATTTTTTTGAAACATTTGATTTTGGACACCCAGAAATTAATTCTGTTACCGGCAATCATTATGGAAGTAATATTATTCAACCTCGACCGCAATATGATGGACCATATCGTGGTTCTACTTCAACTGAACATAAAACCGTTGATTTTAAAGTTGTTTTTAATTTATCAGGTAACACAACTGATTATACCTTCGACGGTAGAATATTTGACTCAAGCAGTTTTTTAACTTATGAAACTAATTCAAATTTTAATAAGGGTTATTATGATTTTCGAATCATGTTAGAATTGCCGCAAAATTCTTCTTTTAATTTAGAATGGTTTCGAAATAATTCTTCATTTGATAATTGACATAGACAACCCAATCCATATCCAGATTCCACAATTTCATTCGCCACATATCATCAAACATTTTTTACCATTCCATGAAACGATACTAGTATTTCTTCCTGAGGATTAACAAGTGGTGGGCTGTATGTTGATATTGAAGATGAAAATAATGTAAAAATCGGAGCAATGGGTTATCCAAGCTCTTCTTCCGAAAATGAAAACTCTGCCGATTTAAACACCACAACAACAATAGGAACATCTTTAATAATCCACGACACGATAAATTATGGAGGTAAACTTTACATCGTCAAACGTATTGTGCAAAATGGTTTCGCTAATATTGCGAACGTAGGCGGCGGTACAAGAACTCTTTCTTTTGTTCATGTCGGTAATGCCAATGAACCTTTTAACATTGAAGAACTAGGACGAGCTTCATTCCGAAACACTCATTTTAGTGGTTCTTTAACTATCCCTAATGGAATGAAAATAATCGGCGGATATTCATTTGATCAGACTTTTAATGATTCTACACAAATGGGAAGCACATCAACATTAACTTTACCAGAATCGCTAGTAGATATTAAAGTGTATGCATTTCGAGGAACCCTATTTTCAGGAGATTTAATTATTCCACATTCAATCACAACTATTGAAGATGCCTGTTTCTCTGAATGTGTTAATTTCTCTTCGGTTTTTATCCCTTCAACTGTAAACACAATTAGAATCCATGCTTTTTACAACATGCACAACGTGAAAACTCTATATTTAAACCAATGAAATTCCATTAACACAAAAAGTATTATTCCCAGTGCATTTGATTTATGAGATACAACTGCTCCTAGTGGTGGTGGTGGAAGCAAAAACCGAATAATCACCAATTGTACCACAACAATTATTCCTGCCAGTTTGAATTTATCCCCAGCTTCATGACAAGTTATTGACACCACCACTTCATTTACTGTCGCCACAGATACTTTGTTTGGTGCTTCAGTTTTTTCTTCCAATCCAAATTTTAAAATCAATATTTTAGATGAGATTGCTCTAACATGTGAAATTGCAAAAGTAGATGGTTCGACGACATATACTCCTGCCGGCACTAACCCAATTAGTATCCCACAAACAGTAGCAAACGATTCTAAAGATTACAAGATTGTTAGAATAGCCCCGCATACATTTGAAGGTTCTACTCTTGCATCAACTTCAATCCGATTACTTTCAAATATGCAAGAAATAGGAGCGAATGCTTTTAAAGATACAAATATTACTGGAATTGATTTTTCACAAAGTATTAATTTAACTTCTATTGATGAATATGCTTTTGAAAATTGTCAATATTTAACCAACCCTATTACTTTTCCAAACTCATTAACAACTATTGGAATTTCTGCTTTTAAAAACTGTCGGGCATTAACGGGAATAAATTTACCCGAAAATATCCTATCAATTGGTGATGGAGCTTTTGGTGAATGTTTAAATTTAGCTGGCAAAATTAATTTCCATAATTTATCTTATTTAGGACAAGGTGCATTTTATGAATGTTCTAAACTAACACATATTGATTTAACAAAAACAAACTTAACAGAAATTTATCCAAACACATTTAATGGCTGTTCAGGATTGGATCAAGAAATAACTCTTCCTGTTTCAATTACTTCAATTGATTTAAATGCATTCTACAGCTGTACAAAAATAAAAGGTCAATTAAATCTTCCTAAAAATTTGTTACACTTAGGTAATAGAGCTTTTTATAATTGTCCATTATTAACAGGAAACATTATTCTGCCAAAACATTTGAAAACTATTGGTGAACAAGTTTTTTACAACTGTGACGGGTTAAATGGTAAATTACAAATATTTGATGAAATCTCTAGAATTGAAAAAGATGCTTTTGCTAATTTGGAATTTATCACAACCATCATTGTTAATTGAGAAAAAGCTGATCCTGCCAATATTTATATCGGGACAAATGCTTTTGGTGGATTAATGGCCGATAATGCCTCCATAATAAATCAACAAAGTTTTAACGATTCGTCCAATAATTCGTCAACTCAAAAACTATATGTACATGTTCCGAAAGACTCAAGTGTAACAATCGCTGATTTTAAAGGTTTAAACAGTTCAGTTTGAGAAATTAAGAAAGATGTTGATAAATCCGGTGATTTCATTATTGAAGATGATACTGATTCTAACAAAATATCTTCCGATGAGAAAAAAATCACTATCGCATTTATCTTAGTTGGTGTTTTAGGAGCTTTATTTATCGTTTCAACAACAATTGCAGCTATTGCTTTAAAAAAACAAAAAATAAACAAAATAGCAGCCACTGTCGAAACAAAAACAAAAAAAGGAAGTAAAAACTAAAAAAAGAGTGCCTAAAAAACTGCCAAAACACCGGGAGGTTTTATTTTTACCCCTACCTAAAATTTAGGAAAGTTGTGCTATATATGAATTAATGTTACTTACTGGGATTTTAGATTGAGTAAGCAAAATTTGATACAAAAAGTAATAGTTGAAGTTTCTCACCTAGTTTTTGCGAAAATTTAATTAAAACTATGCCAAGAAGTAATGAACAACAGATTATTAAAATATTCAATAAAAGCACTCACCAACTCCAAAAAAAAGCCAATTTAGCATTTTTTTGGATATAATTTATTCATTAACGAAATAATTAGAACAAAATATCTCGAATGGTTAGAAAAAGAGAAGGATTCGAGGTTTATTAAAGTTTTAACCGGTATTAGAAGATGTGGAAAATCAACGATGTTAATTCAATTTATTAATCAACTTAAAACAAAATTTATGGTGGATGCTGATCGAATCATATATATGGATTTTAATGATGCTAGACTTAGAAAAAAACACAATTGAGAATCATTAATAGAATACATAGAAGAAAAAGGCGATAAACAACACACGACTTATGTTTTTTTGGATGAAATTCAAGACATTCCTAATTTCGAAGATACAATCATCACCCTGTTTGAGAATAAAGAAAAACAATTTGATATTTATATCACCGGTTCAAATTCAGCGATGTTTTCGAAAAAAAATGCCACATTATTCACTGGCAGAACTAGTGAACTTAAAATCTTTCCATTAAGTTTTAAAGAAATTTATGAAAATATTAAAAAAAAAGATGAAACTGATGAACAATTTTTGCAAAGATACTTGGTTTATGGAGGATTAGGAATAACATTGGATACATATTATGATGATAAAAAAACAATTGAAAATTTAAAGAAAATAATTTTCGACACTATAAATAGAGATATTGTTTTTAAACACAAAATTAAAAAGGATATTACCTTGTTCAATAATATTGTAACATATTGTTTTGAACATATTGGAAGAAATGTTAATTCGATAAATTTGGAGAAATATTTAAAAGAACAAAACGTCGGAATTAAAACTATTTTAAATTACATTGAATGAATATGTGATTCCCAATTGTTGCAACGCATACCTTTTTACAATGTTAAAGGTTTGAAAACTTTGAAGTATAGCAGTATGTACTATGCAGGCGATTTAGGTATTCTATCTTCTGTTATTGGTTTTGATACTCATTATTTAAGAGGCTATCGATTGGAAAACCTTGTCTTATTGCAATTATTATCATTGGGATACGAAGTTGTTACTGGAAATGAAAAAGGTGAAAACACTATTGATTTTATTGCAATATCCGGCGATGAAAAACTATATATTCAAGTTAGTGATCAAATCAATAAGGAAAATGTAAATCGAGAATATCATATATTAGAAAAAGCTAAAAACGTAACAACGAAAATAATAATCACAAACGCAATGAATGTTCCAAAAAAAGATAATGGTGTAAAAATTATTTTTTTATTAAAATGATTAAAAGGAGAAACAACACTTTAAATATTCATCATAAAATATATCGCCAGTATAAAATAAACTATGCTAACAAACCTTAATTAGTATTGACACCCGCTGTTCCATTAAAACAAAAGGAGTTCTAAAACCATGAATTGCTTTTTTGGAAAAAGTTATTAGTGTTTTAAATCCAAGTGATAATAAAAAAATATGACTATTAATTTTGCAAGGAAATTCGATGATATTAACAAAGCAACAGTGAAAAAAATAAACGAACTATTAAATTCTATTTAAATTTGATATTTTTTTTGGAATTACTCCTGGTTTGTTAGTATAGTTCAACAAATAAAAAACTAAGCTGGGGCTTAATTTTAAAAAAATATAATTAATAATATGAATATATCAAAAAAAAAAAAAAAACAAATAACTTTTTTTAGTTCTATTTTAGTTGGATTATCTATTTTATCAATTCCTTCCCTTTTATTGTGTTTAGGTACTAGCAAAATATCCTCCAAACAGTTAAATATCCCAATAAATTCAACTCTCACAATACATGGTGCATCAACTCCAGCACAATTGGGATATGAAGGACAATATGAATGAGTTTATACTGATAAAGTCGCAACCGGAACAGCAACACCAACTCCATTCTTTGATGCGCTTTTAGGATCAAATGCTAACAAATTTGCATTCATTATTAAACAAATCGGATATCTTGTATATCATCAATACGATTCGTATAATGGTGGTCTCAACTTTTCCACAATAGAACAAGGGAGTCAAGTCTTTATTACTTATTCAGGAGTTAAACCACCACCCTATCAAGTTTATCTTGTTTACAATGATTGGGCGCCTATGGATACTAGTTTGGGTTTTTATCGTCCTAGATTCACAATTACGAAAGACAGTTACAATATAACTTTCTCCTATAAAAAAACAAATTACATAGGAGATGATGGTAGTTTTGGTTGTATTTACATTGCCGATAGTCTGTTTTATACTAGCCAACAAGCCGACGCATTAAATATTTGATACCGAAAATCGTAATTTTATAATATTCTTATTAAAATGTCACAAACAAAAGAAATATTAGATAAAATAACTGATATCTATAACGATAAAAAAACAGGATATAATCCCGGTAAACCATTTCTTCGAAGAAAAAGAATCTACTCCTCAAATTTTACTTCTGCTGGTCCTTCAATAATTGCTTGAAAGGGATTTGCGGCAAATTATATTGATGGTTCATTAATCAACCCGACAAGAACTAAAAAATGATGTTTCTTGTTTCTTGGAATTGTTTTCTTTTTTGTTTTGTTATCATCGTCAACTTTCTTAATCCCTCACGTAAGAGATTTTGTAATGAAATACTATTTTGAAGCTTTCGCAGTCTATCTCTTGTATTTGTTAATCGCATCCGTGAACATCTCCATAATAGTAAAAGCCAATAAACAATTAAAAGACACAAAACAAACCATTCGATCTTTAGTTAACCAAATTGATTTTTCAGAACAGAATAAAGAAAATTTAAAAAAACTAATGTGAGATGACCCAATACTTTATCCCATATATAACGAATTTTATGGCGACAAAGTTTTAATGCTTACACCCTTCTTTTTCTATGCTTTAACACAAGATCTAAAAAACGAAAGTGCAGATAACATTAAAAAGAAATCGCCAACCATTGCTTACAACCTTTTTACACTAGCGTTTCTTTCTTTTGCATTACTAATCCCTTTTATCATAGTGATTGTTCGCAATGCAGTTTCTCATTTTATTAACACTAATGGAATGATTATTTTTATCATAGTGTTAACCACAGTAATTATTTGATGTGCATTCACGTGAATTTGAGATATTTTGAAGTATAAAAAATACAAAGGGACAATCTAAACTTGACAAACTATGACATTAAAAGAAGAATGTGACATTGTTTGTGTCCAAAGTCTTTTCAACTTACCCTTCAACACTACTTCATCCTTCCCCAACAAAGAACTTATTATCCTTGTTAATTCTGTCATAATATAAAATTCCATCTAAATGATCGATTTCATGCTGAAGATTAATAGATAAAATCCCATCGGCACTAAACTTAACAACACGATTATTATTTAGCATGTCTACGCCTTCTACAATAATTTTTGCACGACGAGGAATTATTCCATCATGATGCTTTTTTACACTTAAACATCCTTCTCCTGTAGGGATGTACGAAATTCCTTGACTGAAAGCAAGAATCTTTGGGTTCGCTAGTAAATATTGGTATTCTTTCCCTAAACTATCAAAGTGGACATAAATAACTCTTTTATTTCACCCTACTTGGTTTGCCGCCACAGCCATCCCTGGTTTAATTCCTTGTTCTTGTCATTTGCCGGAAAAAGAGGATTCGATGTAAGCTTTCATTTTATCTAAATAAGATTCATCCTCTTCTGTTAAAGGAAATGTTAAGGGTTCCAATTTTTGTCTTAGAATTTTAATATCATCTTTATCATCATCGTGTTTAATTCATTTATTACTAGGAATTAATTCGGAAGTTTTCTTTGTCATTACACATTAAAGATTTTATCTAATTTATTTTCTAAGGTGCCATTCTTCTTTTTATTCTTCATAATAATGGTGTGAAGGATAGCGGTTTGAGCCATAGTAAAACAAGCAGAAAGGAACCAATATATGGCAACACCGGTCGCACTGAATATAACAACTGCACACATTACGATTGTGAAAATTAATTGAATCATTTTTGTTTTTTTCATTTGTTTACTTCCAGCGGAACTTATAGCAACAGAGTTTCTACTTCTTTTCTTTGCTAACATTTGTGGTAATTTCATTGATATAAATTGAACAGGAACAACAATCATGATTAGGAAGATATATAATCATCCGCCATTTAGAAAATTAGAGAAGATTTCAGTTGTTGGAACACAAGCAAAGTTTCAGATTCCGAATAAGGTAGCGGTTTTCATTGGACGACATATTGTAATAACACGATAGATAATCATGAAGATTGGAAGAGTAATCATTACTTGTTCAAAAGCGGCAAAAGGTTTTACATTATTCTTTTTATACAATTCCATTATTTCCCTGCTTTTTTGTTGTTTGCTGAATGTATCATTTAATCCCTTATATTTCGCATTAATCTCACTTACTTTTCCTTGAATCTCACTCATCTTCTCGTTTTGCAAAGTACTTCTTATAGAAACAACGACAGAGAAAGCTCGAATAATAAGAAGAAGGAGAAAGATTGCTAAAAGGACATTTAATCCACCTCATCAGTCTTTTCCAAGATAAGAAATAAAAGTAGCAAATAAAGCTCCAGGATAGATGAAAAGACCAAAGAAAGGACCAAACTGCATCGTAAAGGAATCGAAAGCAAAATAACCATTCGAACCATTACTAATTAAGTCATAACGAAAATCCCCGCTAGTTCCAATAGCAAAACCAAATTCCATTCCCTCTCCGATTGTGGTTGAAGTTTTTATATTCGTGTCTCACATACTTTGCATGCAACCCCAAAGACCCATAACAAGAAAGAAAATTAGAATTAAAAGTTTAGTTCATTTTCATACTTGTTTGAAGATTTTTTTCGTATTATTAGTTTTTTTTACAGGAGATGATGTTCAAAAAGGGCTAGATATAGATGTTGTTTTATTTTGGTTACTTGAATTGAATATATTCAAGGCTGGTTTATTGCTCATATAATTAATTATATTTTTTAAAAATATACCTCTAGACCGTTTGAATTCTTGTTGACATTTATTGTTTCAAATAGTTGTCTACAATTATTCAAACAGTCTACCTCAATTGCAATCGGTTTATTGAGTCAAATAAAGAATACTGATTAGAAGAAGAATAAAAAAACATTCAACAAAAAAGAAATCAACAGAATTAGTATTTATAAACGGAAAGTATGTCGCCATGTTATATAATTTTTTAAAGTGAGCCCCAAAGTTAATATTGCAAAAAAGAATAAAAAATCTCCAGCTTCAAACAAACCAAAGGCAGGAATTGACTTCAAATTTTTCGATTTAAAAAAACTTCCTGATGATGAATTTTATGATTATTTACAAGAAAATGTTTTAGAAAAAAAAGTTTTAGAAAATACTAAAGAATATTCGTACACTTTATATTTACTTAAAACCCTTTATGTAGTCCATTACATAGAATATAAAACACCTGAACCAACACAAAGTGTTTATGAAACACTCAAGTTTATCGAATTAGGTATAGATAAAACAATGAAGAGCCGTATAATGCAAAACGTTGTCAGAGTCGCTAAATTCCGTAAAAAAACAGATTAAATTTAACAACTCTTTCTGTGATCTTTTAAACGATCTATTATTTATAAACAGAATCGATTACTTATCAGCTTTATCTAAAACTTCTCACGTAATAAAAAATCTTTCAAACGAATGCTTTTAATGACACATGCAGATTCTTGCCAATATTCGTCTATGGCAATTACATACTTGGGAAAATTATCCTTTATTTCTAATAATACGTCAAATTCTCTTTTAATAGTCTATTGTGAATTAAATTCTTTGCAAACCCGAATATATATTCTCTCGTTACTTGCACTCTTTTCTGTAATAAAATCTATTTCTCTGTTATCTCTTTCATTAAGCTTCTCCACAAACACTTTATATCCTCTTCTTATTAATTCATTAAAAACGATATTTTCTAAAATTCCTGGAAGTTTTGTTTTTTGAAATTTGCCAACCGCATATTGCAAACTGTGGTCGGATAAATAATATTTGCAGTTAGTTTCTAATTTTTTTCCATCTATATTGTATCTTTTAACTTTTCTAATAGCGAATACATTTTCAAGATAAGTTAAATATTCATTAATTTTAGAAACATTTGTTTTCTCCTTATTATTACTTAAAAGAAAATCAGCTATTTTTCTGGCAGAAAAAATATTTCCGATATTATTGTAAACAAACAATATTATTCGTTCTAATAAAGAAACATTTGTAATTTTATATTGGGAAACAACATCAGTAATAACGACCGAACGATGCAAGTCATTTAATAATATTTCAACTTGTTCATCGTCATATTCTATTGTGGAAAATAAAGGAAATCCCCCAATTTGAATATATTTGTTTAATAAATCTTTATCGGTGAAATTATTTTCTTTTCTAAAATTGATAAATTCATTGAATGATAAAGTAGAGATTTCAAAAGAGATGTACCTTCCAGAAAGCAATGTTGCAAACTCTCAATAATATTTTTTATCGATTAAAATATCAATTAAATTCATTCAAAACATTTCGTTTTATATCACCAAATTTCTACTTCATTTTCCTGCCTTTATTTTTTTATAAAATAAACACAAATTTGATATAATTATTTGGTATATGGGAAGGAAAATAAAACTACACAATTTCAACAACTTATCGAAGAATTTAATCATCAGTTTTTTTGATGTAAACTATGCATTGCCGGAAGATAAAATAACTTGCGATAATTATCTTCACCGTCAATATGATTCAGAAAAATTAGTTAAGATTTTGAGATCTGTTACAAAAAAAATTGGAGCTAATCTTTTAAACATTTCCAAACAAGATTATGAGCCGATGGGTTCGAGTGTTAATATTTTGATTACTGAAGAACCTTTAAAAGAAGAACAAGTAGACCGCACATGTAATTTAGGACATCTAGATAAAAGTCATATCGCCATTCATACATACCCAGAATATTCAAAAAAAACTAATATATCCACTATTCGAGTTGATGTCCACATATCTACTTGTGGAATCATTTCTCCTTTAAAATCTATTAACTATCTTTTAGAAAAATTTAGTAAAAACTATTGCGCTGATGTTATTCAAATTGACTATTTCGTTCGTGGATTTACAAGAACTAGTAAAAACAAAAAAATTTTCATTGATCACAAACCAAAACCGATCCAAAGTTTTATTCATAAAAAATATTTGAACAATTATACTGTTTATGATAAAAATTATGCCGATGAAAATCTATGAATGTGCAAACTTGTAATCAAAGAATTCGATCCAAGTCAATATTTCTTTAATAATACCGAAAAGCAATTGGAGAAAAAAGTACAAATGAAAGAAGTTTTAAAAGCAATCAGAAAAGAAATTAATGAAATCGCTCAAGTCAAATCGACTGTATAATAAAAATAAAGACATGAAAAAACCTATTTCTTCTCCAACCACAAAACTAGTTCAATATGTCGATGTTCAAGCTTGTGATACTAGATGAGTTATTGATGCTAAACTTATTCATCAAGAAAAAACTAAATTCCAAGATTTAAAAGTATATGAGTCGCAAACCTTTGGTACTTTCTTTGCATTAGACGATTGATTACAAGTTGCGGACAAAGATGAATTTATATACCATGAAATGATGGTTCATGTCTCATTAGCGATAAATCCGAAAATCGAAAATGTTCTTGTTATCGGAGCTGGAGATGGCGGAGTAGTTCGTGAGTTGTGTAAATACAAAACAATTAAGCATATTGACATGATTGAAATAGATGAAAGAGTTTGCGAAATCTCAAAAAAATATTTCCCCCAAGTTGCTATTTCCTTATCAGATAAAAGAGTTAATTTAATGCATATTGACGGGATCAAGTGAGTAAAAGATTATAATGGCAAAAACTACGACCTTATCATCTGCGATTCAACAGATCCTACTGACACTGGCAAAGCCTTATTCACTGATGCTTTTTATAAAAACTGCAACAGAATCTTAGATAAAAAAGGTTTGTTTGTTTGTCAGGGAGAATCTTTATACTATGACGTCACTAAAAAAGTCGCCTTAAAAACCTTCCATTACCTTAAAAAATACTTTTTTAAAAACTGAATGTATCAAGCTTATATTCCTACCTATTCTTCTGGACACTGAATGTATAATTTTGCCTCTAAAAGTGACATCGACCCTATAAACAAAAATATCGCTAAATGAAATGATTTAAAGATTAAAACTCAATATTACAATACAAATGTTCATATAGGTGCTTTCGCTTTGCCTAACTATGTGATTGATATCTTAGAGAAAAGTAAGTAAAAACTCCTACCTATTTTTATACCCTTTGGTTTCTTTCCTCATTCTTTTTTATACTTCTTCTTTCAAAAAACTTTAAAACTTCTAAGAAAGGAATAATAGTAATCCCAAAGACAATAATAATTGGTCAGACTCATCAAGCAAAGTCAGTATCAATTCCTAAAATCGTACTTGTAATTGAACCACCATAATAAGCAGCAATAATCATACAAACCACGATTAATAAGGATGATAGAGAAAGAATCGGAATTCACTTATTAAACTTGTTTTGTCTACTAAACATTGAAACAGTATTACTTTGCATATTAAAAGCATGCACGGTTTGAGAAAAGGATAATGTGACAAAAGCGATCGACATTCCGGCATATTTATTATCAAAACAAGCAGTCCCGATAATATATCCAACAATCGAAATAATCGAGATTCAAATTCCGGCCATCAATGTGTTATAGATTATTGACTTAGAAAAAATCTCTTTAAAGTCTTTTGGCTTCTTCAAGTAAGATGAACTGTTTAAAG
>JAITDD010000027.1 GCA_031282725.1 Mycoplasmataceae bacterium | reverse complement strand
TTATCTTCTAAATACATTTTAAGAAATGAATCGAATTTTTTATCATTACCTGTTTCAAACATTTCTGGGTTTAACTCTTTATTAATAATTATAACCACAACATTTCCCGTTTTTTTCACGATTTGTGCCTCAAGTGGTTTGCCGAAAGGTACTAATTTTCTTGTTGATTTTTCGGGTTTTTTATTTTTAACCATACATATATATATAGCGTCAAAAAAACAAAAAGTTAACTCTTCCTCTTTTTCGCCTCTAAAATATAGTGTTTCCCTTCTTCTATAAAGGCAAATCTTTTTTCTTAAAAATATAGTAAGAACCTAAAATAACACCGACACAAAAAACAAGAAGAATAGAATCGACCATAAAAATATGACTTTTATTAACATCAAAATTGCCAACAACAACTTCATGTGTCGATCCTTTTAATGGAGGATAATAAGGACTAAACACACGACTTAAATTTCCAATGTACAAAAAATAGCCGTTCCAACACAAAGATAAAACTGTGAAATTATTAAAATAAGTCATCCAGCTTATCCCTTCATATACTTTCCCAACTTCATGTAAGATGTAAAAAACAAAGAAAAAGGTATATATCCCGCCGCAATACAAGAAATATTTTGCGCTAGTATTAAACAAAGATGCAAAGAAGATACTAATCGCAATAAAGATAACCCCGATAACAAAATGTTGCAAAACACTAAAATAAAAATAGTAACTTGGCACGTTAAAAGTTTTGTGTTTAAAAACTCAAGTATCAGGATCGAGTTCGGAAAAGCCTTTTTCTCCAGATAAAGGATTATCAACAAGACTAACAATTGGTTTTTCTCCATTAAAAATAAAAAAGCTTGGGATTAAAAGAATGAAAAAGACGGAAAAAAAGACAATAAAGAACTGAAATACAAAAGTGAAAAAAACTTGCTTCCTACTAGTAGATGTGGCAAGAATCCACCCCAAGTCTCCCCGATTAACAATATTTGTTAAAGTCCAACCAAAAAGGATAATAAGAAAAATTAAAGGAATAACATATACTTGCGGAAAAATAACAATATAAGCACGAAGAAACATAATTGTTGACTCTTCCTTTGTTTCTTGTAAATTTAAGCAGGAAAAATATGTAATTAAAGGAATTAAAAAGGCTAAGAATAAAAAGGAACAAGAACAAAGGATGGAAAAGAACTTATTTTCCTCTCAACAATATTTGAAAAAAACAAATTTAAAAATCCCTCCTCTTTTAATGACAAGATTCTTTTTACTTAAAATAATTTTTTCCATTCTTACGCATATTTTTTTATATAAAAAAACTACTAAAATTATAATTTAATAATATGAGTTTTGTATCCTTTTATAAAAAATATCGTCCAGACAAATTCGCTGATGTTATTGGCCAGTCTCATCTTGTAAATACCCTAAAAAACGAAATAAAAGACCAAAAAATAGCAAGTGTCTACATTTTTTCAGGTCCCAAAGGAAATGGAAAAACAACGACAGCCCGAATCTTTGCGAAAGCCATCAATTGCTTACATCCTAAAAAAGGTGATGCTTGTGGAGAATGTGAAAATTGTAAAATGATACAAGAAAAAGAATGCTACGATATCATTGAATTAGATGCAGCAAGTAATAATGGGGTCAATCAAGTAAGGGAAATAATTTCTAACACGAATTATCTCCCTACTATGTTGAAGAAAAAAGTATACATTATCGATGAAGCACACATGATTACCCAAGAAGCTTGGAATGCTTTGTTAAAAACGCTAGAAGATACTCCAGAGCACATTGTTTTCATTTTCGCCACAACAGAGTTTCATAAAATCCCTTCCACCATTGTTTCTCGAAGTCAATACTTTCATCTTTCTAAACTTAATGATAAAGAATTATCTTCTGTAATCGATAAGGTTATTGTTAATGAAAAAATTGATATTGAAGAAAATGCAAAAAAAGCTCTTATCACCCTTGCTAATGGACACGCCAGAGATGCTTTGGTTATTTTAGAACAATTGAGTGCTAACAATGATAAAATAGATGAACAATTAATCAATAAGGTTTATGGACTCGTAGACACTAAAAATAAAATCAACCTTTTAAACTATATTCTTTCTTCAAATTTAAAGGAAGCATTAAAATTGACTGAAGATTTTTTTCAAAAAGGAATCAATATCTTTATATTAGTCTCTGACTTGTGCAATATCCTTATCGATAAACTAGTTTTTTTACAAACAAACGATAAAACTCTTCTTTTAAAAACATCTTTCGAATCCTTATCTTCTATTTCTTCCTCCTCCTTCAAAACCCTTTTGCACATCCTTAACATTTTTGAAGATAAATTAATAAAAATAAAAACCACTCCAGATGCCACTTTTTTCCTTAATAAAGCCATATTTGAAGCGATCGAAAAAAACGAACCTTCTTCATGTGTCCAAAACGAAAACGAAGAAAAACCGAAGGTAGAAAAAAAGAATAAAGAAAAAGAAATTAAGGAAGAATCTAAAAAAGAAGTTTCGTACACAGCTGTCGATTTGGAAGGAGTTTTTTCTTGCAAAGAGTATGTTATAAGAAAAGAAGATATTAAATCAAGCAAAACCGTCAAAGGCGAAGAAAAACCACAAAAAAAGGAAGAAAAAAGAAATGAAAAAATATACAATCTAAAAGATTTATTTTTACAAATTGCTTTCAATTATTCCAAAGAAGATAATGCTTTGATCCAAAATAATGTTGACATTCTTAAACAAACCAATAACCCTTCTTTTGCAAATATTAACGATTGTGACAAAATCTTTATTGCTTCAAAAAAAGGAGCCATTCTTCGTTTTCCCACAGAAGATGACGCTAACCTTTTCAATTCATATTCCTTAAAACCTAAATTTATTGAATCGTATTCTTCCCAATTCGGATGTCCAATTATCCTTATTGGATTAGAAAATAAAAAGATTGATGAATTTAAAATCGCATATCAAGATGCAAGAAAAAAAGGCGTTTCCTTCCAAGAAATCAATGTTTCCGATTTTTTAACTAATGAAAGCGAAATTAATAAAGTATTTTCTGATATATTCCAAAGCTAAGATGAAAAACAATAACATTAACCAATACATTGAAGATGTTAAAAAAGCCGCCAATAGGGAAACAAGTACTGCTTGATTTGAAGGAAAACCTGGGGTGGAACAAATGTTGTATCATGAACAGTTAAAAAAAGTAAACCAAAACTTTGCCTTCTCCATCGTTAGCAAAATAAACAACAATACTTACAAAATCCTAACAAGAAACAAAATCGATATTAACTATGATTACGAAATTCTAAGCCCTTTGTTGCAAGAAATAAAAAAAATCAAAATTATCAAAATATTGAATAAAGGCAATGAATCTGTTTCAATTATTCCATCACCTATGGTTTATGCTTATGTAACTTTTGAGGAAGATGTGAAACTAAAAAAGAACGATATTGTTCGCATTGTATTGTAAAAACCAAGCCTTTATATACAAGAAAAAAGTGGTTTTTAAGAGGAAAAAATAAAAATAACTATCAAACAGTATAAAGTTTAATATAACATTAATGTTACCACAAATATGTCAAGAATAAAAAAACTTATATTCTTTCCTCTTCTTCTTTTACCCATTCCCCTTCTTACTCCTATCCTAACTTCCTGTGAAGGTGTTGATTCTCGTTCCTATAAACAAATAATTATTGACACCTTATCTGATTTTAAAAACCAACCATTTTATTGTGTTCTTTTCGATTCTAAACTTAGCGACAATATTCAAGGTTCTTACACTGTCGAAAAATATTTAGAAGAATCTGTAGACATTAATTTAGAAACAAATACTCTTGCTCGATTCCTTAACACGCTTTCTTCTTCTTTCAATATCGCCATCGATTCTTCCTCTTTCACCTTTTCCGACCTAATCAATTTGGCAAGTAGCGATGGAAAATTAAATACTATTCCTGAAGATTCTGATTGACAAACCTTACATAACCGTCTTCAAGAATTAGTGAGAAAATTTGATTCTAAAAAAACAAAGATTCGTCAAGGAGTTTTACATTTATTCAAAAACGAATTATACGACTCCTTAATCTCCTACGGACAACATTCTTTACAAAACATCAAAGATATCATCGACACCAAACCAACTTGCATTTCCAATCTTATTGAACACTACAATAATATAGCAACAGCCCACATTAATTTAGGAACTAAAGTCGGTGATTTTATCCCCTCACGTCATTCTGTTGATGGAACCAATATTGATGAAGCCGATCCTAATTGTACTCTTATAGGTTCGTGAAATAATTTGGCTTACGCTATTTATGATATTATTCAACAATTCAATACATATTTAAAATACAAATATGAAACTTTGTCCACTATCCTATATCTTCATAGTTTCCCTTATTTATTTGATACAATGTTACTTAGTCAAATCCCAAATGGAAAATCTACCCCTTTAATAACATACTTTAATCAAATAGTTCCCCAAGCGAATAAACTTATTTCCAACTCATCAATTTCCCAATATGCCAATTCTTACTCTGAGTCTGGTTATTTATCAACTTCCAATGGTACCATAACCTCTTGAAAAAACTTGTGTACTGCTGCAATAAATGTTAATATTGAACTTAAATGATCAAACATGATTGCTAAAAATCAAGCATTATCAGAATTCGTTCATCTTCCGACATCTTTGTGAAATTATGAACCAAGTGCTCATATTTCAGACGCTTTTGGGGCTGTAGCTGCCGGCAACCTTGTGTATATGTTAAATTTAATAAATCCGGGAACGACATATGCTACTAGCATGTTTTTAGATACTTTAGTAACTCTTGCAACAAGCGGCGCCCTATCTTCCGCTGAGAGCAAAAAACTTAATTGAGATTCTACAACCCCCATTATTAAAATAATTCAGATTCATTACAATAAAGCAAAGGCAATCAATTTAATCGATTCTATTCCTGGAAAAACAAACTACAATTCTAAAAAAAACATCAAATTTTCACAAATCCTATCAATTGAACAAACAACTCTTTCACGGTTGGAAAATGCAAGAAGAAGATTTGCTGGTCTTACGGTCCCTGCTAATGATTGAACTTTTGCTGCTTTACACGATACTTACAAAACCACCCTTAACAATATTCCAGAACAAAGCAACACTTATTCTGAATGGTATGAAATGTGTGATTGTATCAACCAAATAATTAATCAAGCAGCTTTGTAATTTTTAGTAAGTTGGTAAACTTAGCGAGTCGGATATAATAAAAATATGTCACAAAACAAAAAAATTGCTGTTACCCTATCCTTGTGCAATATGATTCTTAATAGTTGTTTGTGCATTATTATCGGAACGATATTTTTTCTTGTTCAAAATGGTGTTATTCAAGATTCACATAATTTCTTTAAACAAATCGATAAGTATGCTACCGACGCATTATACTTTTCTCTTCCTGCGTCCATTATTCTCCCTATTACTTTTTTCGTATTAATAAAACTAAATTCTAAAACTAACAAAAAAAATCTTCCCTTAGCTATCCTTGCTATTATCTTTGGTTGTGGTATTTTAAATGTTATTGCTGGAATCTTATTAATTACTGATGCTTCCTCTTCTAACTCCTCTTCATCCCAAGACGAAAACAAAAAAGATAGTGTTAAAGAAAAGGAAGTAGAAAAAAAATCTGAACAAAAACCAAGAACTAAAAAAGTACCATTATCTTCCTCTGATACTTCAGCTGTAGCAAAGAAAAAATCGCCTACTAAAAAAGTAACTGTTTAAGTTTAAGACAGGTTTTTCCTCCCTTATTTACTTGTTCATTATTTTGAAATATTCCTTCAACTTTTCCACCTCTTCATTGCTTGGTACATTACTTTCGTCCACTTTATATTTATACCCCACCTCTTCATACTTTTTTTTCGCAAGAAGATGCAATGGCAATATTGCAAACTCTTTCATATATTTAGTTTTCTCAATAATCTTTTTTATCCTTTCAAGATTCTTTTTCTGATCCGTCAGCCCTTTCGCATAAACGAATCTGATAGTGTATAAGGATTTGCATTTTTCCAATAACTTGATTAACTTTAATTCGTTAACCCCTTCTTTTCCCGTGATCAAACGATGATATTTAGGAATGGTATGTTTTATATCGACAAGGAAATGAACCTTATACCCCGCTAGCTTTTCAATAAACCTTTTTTCACAAATATAGCCACAAGTATCTATTGCTAAACTAATCTTCTTTAAAAAACACTGTTCAGCCATCTCTAAACAAAACTCTTTATGCATCAAAGGTTCTCCTCCTGACAAAGTAATCCCGCCATTTGAATAGAACTCGATATTCTTTTCATAAAGTTTAATCACCCCTTCCACACTTACCTTTTTCTTACTTTCGCTCCACCCTTCTGGATTATGACAATATAGACATCGATAAGGGCATAAATCTAAAAACACCACCAATCTAACTCCTTCCCCATCTAAACAAGAAAAAGATTCTATTTTAAAACAGCCTGATTCACACATTACATTTTTTCGTGGAATGTTCGAGAAATAACATCCTCTTGTTGTTCCTTTGTTAGCTTAATAAAATTAACAGCATACCCAGAAACCCTAATAGTTAATTGCGGATATTTTTCCGGATTTTTCATTGCGTCAATTAATGTTTCCTTATTTAATACATTCACATTTAAGTGGTGCCCTTGTTTTTTAAAATATCCATCCAATAATTGACACAAGTTCTTTTCCTGTTCCTTTAAACCACTCCCTAAGGTAGAAGGGGTAATTGTGAATGTATTCGAGATTCCGTCGCAAGCACAAGAATAAGGAAGCTTTGCAACAGAACATAAAGATGATACTGCACCATTTTCATCCCTTTTATTCATCGGATTAGCCCCAGGAGCAAAAGGGGTTCCCTTAACTCGACCATCACAAGTATTTCCTGTTGCTTTTCCATAAACAACATTGGAAGTAATTGTTAAAATCGAAACAGTAGGAATAGAATTACGATAAGGTTTGTGTTTCTTTAGTTCTTCATTGTACAATAAAAGAATTTCTTTGGCAATATTATCAGCTCTATCATCATCATTCCCATACTTCGGATAATCTCCTTCTATTTTAAAGTCTGTAGCAATGTAATCATTTGTCCCTTCCACTTTTTCTCAAACAGGAGTTACTTTGGCGTACTTTATTGCACTTAAACTATCCACTAATATCGAAAACCCAGCAATTCCTGTCGCCATAAACCTAGTCACATTAGTATCATATAAAGCCATTTGCATTGATTCATAATAATATTTGTCATGCATGTAGTGGATCACATTAAGCATATTAATATACAAATCTACAAGTCACGATAAATATTTTTTGAATCTAGCATAAACTGTTTCATAATCTAAAACTTGGTTCATTGGATATTGTCCCAACTCAGGCCCTAGCTTATTTATTTTGTTAGTTTTTTGATCAATTGGGTGGATTTCGTCATATCCATTATTAATGCTGTATAAAAGAGTTTTCGGTAAATTAGCCCTAGCACCAAAAAACTGCATTTCCTTCCCAATTCTCATTGAAGAGACACAACAAGCGATAGCATAATCATCTCCCTTGCTTTCTCTCATCAAATCATCATTTTCATATTGGATAGAAGAATACTTTATTGAATAAGAAGAACAAAACATTTTAAAATTCAAAGGCAATTTCTCGCTTCATAAAATAGTCAGATTTGGTTCTGGAGAAGGTCCTAGATTTGAAAGAGTATGTAAGAAACGAAAAGATGTTTTGGTAACCAAAGTTCGTCCATCTTCTCCCATTCCGCCAATAGATTCGGTAGCCCAAACAGGATCTCCAGAAAACAATTGGTTATAAGCATCAGCTCTTAAAAAACGAACAATTCTTAACTTTATTACAAACTGGTCAATTAATTCTTGTGCCTCTTCTTCTGTTAATATCCCCTCTTCAATATCCTTTTGTATATAGATGTCAAAAAAGGTAGATACTCTTCCTAAACTCATAGCGGCACCATTCTGTTCTTTTATTGAAGCGAGATAGGCAAAATAGGTTCATTGAATAGCTTCTTTTGCATTATTTGCTTTTAAAGAAATATCAAACCCGTATTCCATCGCCATTACCTTCATCCTATTTAAAGCATTGTATTGTTCTGTCAATTCTTCTCTTAATCTTATCTTCTCTTCGCTCATCTCATTGTCTATCTTGTTTCAATCGCTAACCTTTTGTTTCATTAAGAAATTAACACCATATAAGGCAACACGACGATAATCCCCGATAATACGCCCTCTTGCATAATTGTCAGGAAGTCCAGTAATAATATGAACATGTCTTGCTTTTCTCATTGAGGGAGTGTAAACATCAAAAACACCCTGATTATGAGTTTTACGGTACTTTGAGTATATCATATCAACATTTTCATCAGTAGTATACCCGAATTGGTTTGCGGCTTCTTTTGCTTGTTTTACTCCCCCGATAGGCATATAAGCACGGACAAGAGGTTGTTCTGTTTGAATTCCCACAATAGTTTCGTTCTCCTTATCTATATATCCTGCTTTAAAAGCATCGGCGAAACTATTTCTTTTGTCAAATCCTAAAACTCCTTTATTCTTTCTTTCTAAAGTAAATAAATCCTTAACTTTTTCCCAAACTTTCATTGTCTTTTGACTAGGTCCTTTTAAGAAGGAAGAGTCACCTAAATAAGGGGTATAATTTTCCTTTATAAATTTTCCTACATTTATTGTTTCTTTTTCCATGGGTATATTATAAATTAATAGATCCATATAATATCTTTACACGCCCGTACATATATGATTTTATCTGCAACAGAGCAAAGAGTACTACATAGCTTAAATGCAAGTTTGGAAAGAAAAATTGAAGTTGATACAAGGTATTTAAGATTTAGTCCTATTTGAATCGCAATATACTCAAAATTCACTTCATTATTAAATGATCAAACTATTGATGAAGAAAGTCGACAAATATTTTTTGAATTGCGAAAACAAATGTTAAGCCAAGAGATAATTACTAATGAAACAAAGTTGCGAAATTTTGTTGTGGGTATACTTTCTAATAAATCACCTCGATTTGAACGATTAAAAATAAGTTTAGAAAATACCGATTTTGCCGATTCTTCTGTTGTTAATACTAGAGTTGTAAAAACTGCAGATGAATTAAAAGAAGATTATTCCGATTTTTTCAAAAATTGCGTTTTAAAACAAAAAGTTATTGAACAAACGAGATACGATAATTTTTTTCCATATGCATTGGTTCACAATTATAAAAAAATGTCTTACAGACAAGACCGACAGATTTTATTATTAACACAAAGAACATTAGTTTCTAAAAACAAAATTTTGAATTCAGCTGGTGAAGGTCCACGTGTTGATAGAGCATCGGTTAAAAATCCGCTCACTAGCTTTTTAGTTGATAATATGTTTACAAATCGAACTACCGTTGGCAATGATTTAGGTTACCATCCTGGTAGAATATTTTTTGAAACAGGTGTTAATGAAGTTCTTATCACCTCGGTAAATATCCCTACAACAACCGATTCTGATGGGGTTGTTTATTACGATCGAAGAAAATTTTCTGATTATTTATGGCTGAATTCAACTAAACAGCAAAAAATAGCCGCTCTTACATCCCAACGCTGCTGCGCTATTTCTGATGCTTTATATGCAAGTAGTTGTAATCTTGAATTCTTTAATAGATGCAAAAAAATAATGCCGGAAATATCGAGATTAAAACAAATAGAAGAATCTTGTTTTAGATTTCAAACCACCAAAACTAAAGCAAAAGAAGAAAGAGAAAAATTAGAAGCAAAACTCGCTGGTTATTCGAAGTCTTTTTTAACTTATTCCCCAACTTTTAGTTTTATTAATTCCTCCACAGAAAAATTAATAAATAAAGGTTTCCAACAATTAAATACCGGAGGTGTTATAATGATATTAGAAAATGTATGTATATTGCAGGATTTAGCTGAAAATCTTGATTTTTTATCAGCATCAGAAACTGATCCAGAAATTCGAGCCGCTATTGATTCAACCTTATATTCGTATCGCAAAACAGCTGAAATAATTTTTAAAGATATTAATGATTCTCATATACTCGAGGAATCTAAAAAATACCTTCAAGAGAAAATTAAAAATCCGCAACAACGAGATTTTTTTTCCGGCCAACTTGAAGAAATAGAAAAAATTTCTAGTCAAATTGAGAGAAAAATTGCGACTACTTTATCACACGATGTTACTGACGCTATTGATGAATCAATTCAAACAAAAAGATATGTAAGTATTTCAAGTGTGTCAATAGCGCTTGAAGACACTGTTGAAAAAGAAAGATTTGATAGGTTAGTGGAAGCTAAAACCAATTTTGAGGTTACTACTGAAGAACATTATGTTGTTTGTAATACTGAGCCTCAAATCAAAGATATTCATCGAATTCAACGCTTTGAAACAGAACAAGAAACTGCTGTAAGACAACAAAACGAAGAACGAATAGAAATGGAAAGATACTACCAAAAAATATGTGGAACAACCGCCGCGATTGAAGCCTTAGAAGATGGTGTAAGAAAGGAAAATGCGAGAAGAATAAATGCGGAAGAAATACGAAATTTGCAAATGAAATTAGGCATAGCGCAAACTTCATAACCACACTTTATAAGATAATTCTTGTTTTTTCTGCCTAACCAATATCTAAAATGCACGACTTTTATATTTTCTCCAATCACTTCTAGACTTTCGCACTTGTTCTGTGTTATTTTACTTGTTTTAAGAGGGGAAAATGAAAAAAATAGTGAAAAGTAAAACTGCTATAATTTTAATTTTTTACTACTTCATTTTTAAATCTAACCACATTTAAAATATATTTTATATAACCTTAGTATGACAAATTCAATAGAAACCCTTGCTCGTTTAACTCCGCAAGAATGATCAGAATATCAACGAGCTAGATATTCTAATTTATTTCAATTTGAATATCATGGCAATCATTATACATATACCGATCCAACAACTCACACACCTTATTCGTTTAGTTTAATCGATTCAAATTACAATCATACCAATTTTAATTTTTCGGCTCAAGTTACAACTGCTATCGATATTAATAATCAAAATACAGATCGTGTAGAAAGATTCAATTCTGTTGTCGCTAATAACGATTTGGCTAAAAATGAAGCATTAATCCGTATCGCAGCTGCTACTTCCGTTGATAACTTTATTAAAAAAGTTGAAGAAAGTAAACAAAAGCTAGAAGCTATTAATGAATTGGAAAGATTAAATGCTGAAAATGAAAAATTTCAAAAAGAATGATGACATCTATCCTCTACTAAAAGACAACACAAAATAGAGTTATTGCAAAAAGCATACGAATTTAAACAAAAATATAATGCCAGAGCTACTCCTCAATTACTACGTTCTTTAACTCCTATACCTACACATCATAACGATACCAATCTTTCTTCAAAACAAAAAGCTGAACGATTTTTTGCAGCCAATCCTGATTTCGACGGATCTTTAATAGATATTCAAAATCTTAATGAAATTAAAGAACATACTTTAATTAACAGTGGTTTTTCTTCTCTTCCTAGACACATGAGAAATTTAAATCTACTTGTTTCCCACTTTCCAATAGAACAACGAGAGCAATTACAAAAAGTTGTTAATGAACTTAACCAAGCCTCTTCAATCACTCATTCTTTAACTACCGATGAATTGAGAAAAGATTTAGGAATAGATGTTCAAGTTTCACGTCAAGATGATACTTTACTTAAAACTAGTTTAATGGGACAATCTAATTTAGCTGTTCCTAGCGAACAAGAAATTAACGGATTAAGAGTTAATGCTTATGCTTTTCCTGTTGTTGTTGATTCAGTAAGAACTAAAATTTCAAGAGTGAAAAAAACTTACAATGCAAACCAAACTACCAGACCTACTCCTATTGATAATATTCCTTTTTCTGCCCCATTTATTCAAGAACAACCTATAGAGCAGCCAAAAACATTACTTGGAAGATTCAAAACTGCCATTGTTAGTTTTTTCACAGGGAACAATTAATTATCCTTTGTTTTTTAAGATTTAAGGGTTGAGTGTAAGTTGTTTTTTTATCTTTAAATATTCGAAAAGAAGAGCGAAAGAGTATAAAACTATATATTTAAACGGTACTTTTCTATATATTGCAATGCAGACTATCCCTAATATTTTCGCAAAAGAGAATAAAAAACATCATTACCACTTCAAATATTAGTTACAAGAATAAGGAAGGAATAAATATCATCTCATTCTTCGATTTATTTATCGAATTCTAATAATTAAGATTTTCGATAATAGATATTGTTTCCGCTTTCTTGCGCCCCTAAATTTTTAACAAAAGTAAGACCATCGGAAGTATCTATAAGAGCTTCCAAAATTATTTTTCCATATAAACCACCACTAACATTAATTTGAAATGGTCATTTTCAAGGTGCACGATTATTAACAATAATAGACGGATGAATAGCGATCGGTTCTAAAAAAGCGGAATTTCCGGAATTATTGATATTAATGGTAGGGTTTTCAGTGATATGCGTTGGAACAAAGTAGCATGGTTTTCAACCAGTAAAAAAAATTGTAGATAAAGAAAAAATTAATGTATCTTTATTTGCGGTTTTAGCAGCAGATTTATAGAGATATTCCATATGAAACAGATTGTTCTTTATGTAACAATAATTTCAATTTTTATCTGAATTGGAAATAAAAGGTTCGAAAACGGCATTATTGATGAAAATTAATTTATTTGTAGCCGGAGTACCATTACCAAATTCAACGTACTGGTTAGAACTGTTAAAGTTTTTGTAATCATAAAGTCATATTGTCGCATCAGTACTTACAAATTCCCAAGTTCCTTTCATACCTATTTGACTTGGTGTTTTTGTCCCATAAATACTTATCTCTTGTCCAATACCATATTCTAATTGTCCTGGTTTTATTCCTGACACACCTAAACACAATAATAAAGAAGGAATCGATACAACAGAAATCCCGACTAAAAAGGAGCTAAAAAAGCCAATTTTTTTTTATAGAAATAGACATATTATTTTTATTATAGTAAAGCGTTAAAAAATAGGGGTACAAATTCCCCTTTTTTCGTCCTTTCCGCTAAAATAAAAATTCTGACTATAATCAATGCATATGCCAGGATTAATCGAACAAAAAATCGCTATTGATAGAAGAAGAAAAGAACGAATAATTAACACTGTTTTATATAACTCCACCACTTTAGTCCAAGATGGTGATTATCATATTTCTGAAGACTATGAACGTTTACTCCGCTTGCTTCTTGTCAACACCGAACTTACGAAAATGCTTTGTTTAAAATACGACACCCTTATAGCACAAGGAAGAGATGAACAAAATGACCCTTTACTTAAAGGAATAAGAAACTGTTGCCAAGTTCTTGTTAATAAGGTTGAGGAGTCATCCTTATTCATAAGAATCTATCATTTTTCCAACAATTACACATTACAAAGCGATAGAACTTGGAATGAATGAGATGACGAACAACTTTCTAATTATCTCACGCAAATCAATGTCGATAAACAAACAATTATGGCTTACGATGATATTGTTTTACAAAACCTTTCTTCAATAAACGCCAAAATGCATCAATGAAATAATCCAGAAGGAATAAGGCTATGTAATAAGATAAACGATCATTGTATAGAAAATGCTTCCTCCCCAATACTCAATGAATCCACCGATGTTTATTTTCTTCATTTCAAAGCTGTTTGTGAAATAAAAGCACACAATGAACTTTCCAAAATAATGAATGAAGATATTTCAATCGCAACTTCAGACACCGACACCTTCATTGGCCACTCACCTTTCATATCCCCTTCTTCCTTAGAACCTTGTTTAATCGCGATCGGTGAAAAAGCTGCCGCGCCAGACCCTTTCAAAAAACAAAGGTATCAAGCTTCTTTAACAACAACATATGACATGGCTTCACAAACAAAAGCAAGAATTGAAGCGAAAAGAACCGCAGAATTGGCAAGAAGAAAAGAGGAAGAGAAAGAAAAGACGATGGTAAGAAGCTTCCTTTTTTCCCACAAATCCTAGCTCCCTCTTTTTTAGCTTATATAATATATAAATGTCTAAAATAAATAAGATTCTTTCCTTTTCCTTATTAGCTCCCGTTCCTTTTCTTGCTTTTTTATTTTCTGTTAACATTGGAGTTAAAAAAGATTATGTTGAAATTAATAGCAAAACTTTAAAAGAATTAACATTCCCTTATTATTACGGAACAGATACGACTCTTCCCTCAGATTTTCCTTACATGATTAATTTAGAAACTATCTCTAAAAAGAATAATAATATCAAAAAGTTCATTGTTCACGGAGATATTATTAACACCCCTATTTTCATCCCCTTAGGTAGTGATTTTGAACTTTCAGGAGATTCGACTGCCAGAATTCTTTCAAGTGGCGATTATGACATTAATTATGGCATTATTATTGGAACCCTAACTCCTAATGATCAAGAAGAAAAAACTACCAATGTTAAGATTCACAACCTAAGTATATCTACATCCAATGATGGTGGATACGGTAACAATGGAATTTTTATCCAACAATGTACTAATGTTGAAATCTATAACAATCAGATAAGTACTTCTCAAAGTGCTTATTGTAAATGTATCGACACTGAAAATGTTTCTTATTTAAATATCCATGATAATATCCTTACAAGTAATGGAGTTGGTGGTGCTGCTATTTCATGTTACGAAACAAAAAAAATGAATATTGAAAATAATCTAATTCAGAATTTTACCTCCTCTGGAAATATCATTAGCTTAGGAGATATTGAAGAAGGAACTATCAAAAACAACTTCCTTTCCTCTGTCGCATCTTCCTATCGTAGTTCTCTAATAGATTTTTCTGACAATTCTTCCTTTAATATAACAAATAACATCTTTAATTCCTCTTCTAGCTATCCAACCGATTTAAGAACTCCTTTTTGTCGTGTATTCTTAATAGAGGATGATGCTTTAATTGACTTTTTAGATTCAAAAGATAATGTAGCGGTGTCAGATATTTCTCAAGATATCAACAATGATTCTTTTACTCCCTCTTTTGGTTCTTACAAAAAAGTTGAAGAAAACATTGATATTAAATTATTTTCCTCTTTCGATTCTTCTTTCATATATCAATTTTGCTATTTCGATTCTTTTAAAAACATTTTTGGTAAAAAGATAAATGAATTAGGCTTAAAAATTAGTAACTCCTATACAAATCAAATAATAGCCAAGATTGTTTCATAGATAGAAAAATAACAAAACCGCCAAACTTTATCATGGTTTTGCAAATATTGTAAAAAAGAATAAACAAAAAAGATAATAACTCGATTTACCCACCCCTTTTAAGCATAAAAATCTTCTACAATTCTATTGAATCTTCATTTTCCTGTTTAAACTTACTTGATTTAATATAATAATAATATGCCTACAATTCAACAACTTGTTAAACACGGACGTAGTAAGAAAATTCATAAAACAAAATCTCCTGCTATGATTTTAAATTTTAACAAAATAAAAAATACAAGTAAAGTTAAAGCTAACCCTCTAAAAACTGGAGTATGTATTAAAGTAGGAATTATGACTCCAAAGAAACCAAACTCTGCCCAAAGAAAATTTGCCAAAGTAAGATTAAGTAACAAAAAAGAAGTTTTAGCATACATCCCAGGAGAAGGTCACAATTTACAAGAACACTCCGTCGTATTAGTTCGTGGTGGTCGTGTTAAAGATTTACCAGGTGTTCGTTACCACATTGTTCGAGGAAAATTAGATACTCAAGGTGTTGTTAAAAGAACTCAACAAAGATCTAAATATGGTGCTAAGAAAGGAAAAGTAGCATAATGAGAAAGAACCAAGCCGAAAAACGTGTTATTTTAAACGACCCTATTTACAATTCTCAAACTATTGCCAAACTTATCAACATGATTATGTGAGAAGGTAAAAAAGGTTTAGCTCAAACAATTGTTTATACTGCATTAGACAAAGCTGCTGCAAAACTTAAATTAGGTGCTTTAGAAGTTTTTAATAGAGCTATTTCTAATATTGGTCCAAATGTTGAATTAAAAGCTGTTCGTGTTGCTGGAAGTAACTACCAAGTTCCTACAGAAGTTAATCCTGAAAGAAGAACAACTCTAGCTTTACGTTGATTAGTTGAATATTCTAGAAATAGAAATGAGAAAAAACAAATTGATAGATTAGCTAATGAAATAGTTGATGCATACAATGGAACTGGTGCTTCTATTAAGAAAAAAGAAGATACTCACAAAAATGCAGAAGCAAACAAAGTGTACACAAACCTTCGATTCTAGTAATAGAACCTTTTACTATTTTCCCTCTTTCTTTTCCAAATATTTATTAATAATATCCTTAATGGTTTCAATCCCGATTGTGGCACATTTAATCCTATTTGCTTGTTTGTACACATTAGCAAAAACAAGAAGAACGCCTAATAAAGTACCATCGAACTTATCCCCTACAACCATTTTTAAATAATTATCAATAATAACCTTATCTTCTTGAAGACTGTTTTTTTTTAATATCTCCCCCATAATGTCGATGGAACTGGTGGATATGGCGCAACCATTACCAAAGAATTTAAAGTCTGCAATCTTATCATTCTTAAATTTAATAAAGATGTCGAAGTTATCAATACAACTAACGCTAACAGATTTTAAAGTGATATATTCGTCATTGATAACCTTTTTATCCTCTATTTTATTAATAGGATTTTCATAGTGTTGCAAGATTAATTCCCTTTTATAATTTTCGTCAATAAGAATCTTATTTTTTTTCATCTATATCAAATGATTTTAATTTCATTTCAAAACAGTTTTCTTTCCTTCCGATCGCGTTAGTTAAATGATTTTTTTCGTAGGAAATATCGTGAGTGTGTCCGTGAATAAAGATAATGCTTTTTTCTTTTGAAACCTTTTTGCTCTTATTAGAAAATCAGAACTGGATCTCACCATTCATTTTCTTTAAAAACCTAGATTTTGGTTCAAACTTTTTAGGGGTATATAAAGGGTGGTGAGTAAGTACAATCAGTTTATCATTCCTTTTTATCTGCTCTTCTAAAAATTTGTTTCACATACTGTTTCTTTTGTTGATTCATTTTCAATTATGGACATGGTTTCATTCGAAGGAGGGGGCTTTTTTAATATCAATTTGTCCCCAAGCGGTGTCTCCGATAATTCTTCACCCATTTTTTAAATTAACAATATCGTATAAATCCAAAAACTTCATATTTTTGCACATTGCACATTTTTTTTTCACAGCATCAATAAAATGGTCGTAAGCGGTGTCTTTTTGAATCACAAAATCTTCTTCTTTAAATACTTTCAAATCTTTAATACTTGGGTCGGTATTACAAGGTTCTGCCAATCAGCAATATTCATGATTTCCTAAAACCCAATAACCATGAATTTTCCTTTTGTCCATCTCTTCGATTAATGTTAATGTTTTGGTTCAATCGTTATAAAAATCCCCGGCAAAAAGGTATAGATCTTTATCATTAAGAATTGACAAAAATTTATCAACTTCTTCTTGTGTTTTATAGTCGAAATGTAAATCGGAAATATAGTATATTTTCATATAATAATTATAGGTTCGGTTAGCTCAGTTGGTAGAGCAAGTGACTCTTAATCACTGGGTCGTGGGTTCGAGTCCCCCACCGAGCACCAAAAATATGAAAAAACTAAATAATATTCTTTTATTGTCAAGTGCTGTTATATTATTGCCAGCATCCTTTTTATTTACAACAACATATACCACTTCTTGTAACAAACAAACAGATAAAGATTTTGAAGAACTTAAAAAAGAATTCCTCGCTAATTTTCCTTCAATTGACCCGATATATTATGGACAAGGGAAATTTAATCAAGTCACCATCCCCCAATTCAAAAAAGCTTATCTAGGAAGTAATAATGTTCCTATTGCCGGAGTTTTTAGTGATGCACCCTTATTTCATGATGATTTTAACATTAATGAATACAATATCTTAAACTTAGATTTGCCTTTAAAACAAGAAGCAAAGCAATATTTTTCTACCGATGATATGAATGTTATTGTCGATAAAGTAAAAAAAGCTACTTCCTTATCAACGGAACAAAAACAAGTCCTTATTAAAATAAACAATCATATTACAAAGCAAAAACAAAACATCGTCTCTTTCATTCAATCTAACCAATTCATTTTATCCACCCCTTCCGATTCTTTTCCAATGTTATTTGATGCTGTTAGATTTTCTTTAAAAGAAAATTATACAGGTTCCGAGAGTGATATTACTAGCCAGGTTGTTTCAAGTTTTTGTGATGTTTATATAAAATTCCTTAATGACTCTTTTGTTGGTGCTGATTTTCTTTCTAAAAAAACACCCTTCTCCGCTTTCTTAGATTTCATAAAAAACATCAAATTAAGAACTGATGCCACCCTAACCCAATTAATTTGTGGAATCGATCAATTATGAATAACAATCCTTTTAAACAATACTAGCAATGCAGAATTAGCTATTATCCAACTTAGAGGCGAAGATAACTTTGACATCCTTTATCCAATGAGCAAAACCTTTATCGAATCCTTATGTACCACGTCTGACACCTTCTCCCTTCTTTCAAAAGATATAAAGAAGTCTGATGTTGTTTCCATTACATTTGAATCTCCACACCCTTACATTTATGAAGAAGAATCCATCCCCGCTAATTTCCTTAATGGTTTTGTTAATCTTAAAACATTTGGTGATCAACACGGCTTTTCTGTATTTAAAAATGTTAAAACTATCGGTGAAAATTTTTGTAAAGACTGTACTTCATTGGAAGAAATCGATTTATCAAGTCTAACCAATGTAAACTTTTTAGGAAACAACTTCTTATCTAATTGTGCAAAATTAAAAACATTAAAATTCAAACCATCTATTAATTATTTCACTGGAACTAATTTTCTTAACAATTGTAAAAGTCTCCCTTTAACTAATGCGACATGAGGTGAAGAAGGGTTTTTACATAATCTTAAATATTTTTCCGCCATTGTCCCTGATGGTTTTTTGCAAGGAGCTAATATTGCCGAAGAAGGGGAACAAGATTTTTTTGCCGGCGTGGATGGTGAAAATCTAATAACCTCATTTGGAGAAAACTTTTTAAAAGGTTCTTCTATACGAAACTTTAATTTAAATGATTTCTCAAGTATCCAAACAATAAAAAAAGGTTTCTTATCAGAGTGTGAATCTTTGGCAAAAATAGATTTATCAACAATTAGTACCTTCGATGATGATGTCCCAACTATTGATGGAGAAAGATTCTTATATAACTGTCATTCTTTAAAAGAAATAAAAAGAGAACATGTTGAACATTTAGATTTTGGCGGTAAATTCATAAATAAAGAATCCGCCTTTTCTTTAAATTTAGATGATCTTCTTAATCCAAGGCCTATGCTAAAAGGAACCGATGCCGCTAACTTAGCTCTTTCTTTTTCTAACCTTTCATCAAATTGAGGTATAGGTGAAGGAATTGGGGAAATTGTTTTAAAAAACGGAGCGATAATCAATTTCGATTCCACAAACACCCCCTTAACAACCTTTTGTGAACCAGAAGAACCTCCTGCTGCTTTTTCTTCGTTTGTAACTATCCAAGGTAATGAGATTAACAAAAGTGAAATTACTGCCATTTATTTTCCTGAAGGTTATTTTGCATCTTCCACAGAAATCCCTGATGGTTTTTTAAAGTGCGATGTGGAAGAGGGCGAAAGCATCGATGGTTATACAGGATTAGAACAAGTGGAGTTTTCTGATGTTTCCAATATTACTAAAATAGGTGATGATTTTCTAAAAGGATGTACTAAACTAACTACGTTCTCGAATGCTAATCCAGGTGGTTTTTCAAGTCTTGCAGAAATAGGAAACTCTTTTATGGCTGGATGTATATCGATGAAAAGTTTTTCACTAGAAAGCTATATCTATCCTGAATTAACAACTATTGGCGATGATTTCTTTGCCAAAAATAATTTGGAATCTGTAAACTTGTTTGACGATGATTCGAAAGTTATTAGTATAGGTGATAACTTTTTCCAAGAAAGTAATTCCTTAAAAAGTATTAATGTACATGATTATGATTATTCTTTAATAACTCACACTTCTGGAACTGGTGATTTCTCTGATACACCATCCGATCCTGCAAAAAAAGGGAAACTTCTCGGAAAAAATCTCGTTTCCTTTGTCAATAAATTCTATGAATCTCCAATATTTGCAACTCCACATGAAGATCCTAAAAATTGAGATGCTGGGGAATATTCTGATAATTCTTCTTTTGCTTTTTTAGATGTGGCAATTGCGAATGCAGATCCTGCTGTAACAATAAACCTTCCTATTAGTCTTGAAGCAAACCACATACCTCTTTCTGTATTCTGTCCTGCAGATATCGGTTCTTTTGTTAAAGATATTAGTTTAAATGGAATTAATATCAATACTGACAACATCACTCAACTAGCCCTAAACTCTTCCTATTCATCCGTTACATATATCCCAGATTACTTTTGTTACGGATATTCTTCTTTAAAACAACTTTATATTTCTTCTTTAACTAAACTAACTTCTATTGGTGATTATTTTTTAAGCAATTCCGGAGTTGAGGATATTAATTTAACACCTAACATTCTATTATCCGATATTGGAGATTATTTCTGTTCATCTTCTAAAGTTAAAAAAATATCCCTTCCTTCTGGAGTATTAAATATTGGTGATTACTTTTTTTGACAATCTGATTTGGAAGAATTCGATTTTTCTTGCTTCTCTAATCTTATAAGTATTGGTAGTGATGCTTTTTCAGAATGTGATGAGTTAGAAAGAATAAATGTCGGTATTTTTAGTGATGAAACAAAGATTCGACAATTAATAGGTGAAAACAGAGAAAACTGATTTGTTGATGTTAAAACTACCGGAACCTTCTTCGGAGAAAATCCATCTAATCTTGCAAACTTTTTCTCTGTTGACGAAGATAATGATGGCCCAGATTATACAAACCCCTTCGCTTCCTGAAGTTACTATCCAATTATTAATGTCAATGATAATTCTTATTTAAAACTAAAAAGTGGAGTAAAATTCCTTTTCGTTCAATCTGAACTTCCAATACAAAATCTAACCGCTAGTGCCATTAATGCCAATTCCGGAAAAGTTTTAATTAATTCCATTCAATCTTCCACCGATAAAACGGTAAAACAAATTTATATCAACCCTGATGATATTGAAGAAATCGAATTTGGTGATTCTTACTCTGACACAACTTCCATCCCCGATGATTTCTGTAAAAATTTCGTTAATCTTAAAACAATTGATTTACAAAAATTTACGCATGTTACTTCTATCGGGAATTATTTTTTATACAATACTGCAATCGAAAATGTTTCATTGGCTTCAATGTTTGAATCTTTAACTCAAATCGGTGACTATTTCTGTTCATTATGTACTAAATTATCCTCAGTTACTTTGCAGCCTCTTCGTAAATTACAAAAAGTTGGTTCTAACTTTTTAGCCAATTGCACCGCTCTTACGACTTTAGATTTAAGTAATTGATATGATATTGGCGAGATTGGTGATTATTTCTGTTATCACTGTCCTTCCCTTACATCCATTAAAATTGAATTATGACACGTTACCACTACTGACTATTCTTGAAAAACCCCACCTCTTATTCTTGGTTCTTATTTCTTCGCATTCTGTAGTGTTTTAACTGAAATTCAAATAAATACAACTAACACTAAGACTGATGAATGATCCAATGTTACTTTTTCTACTTCTGCAACAGGCGTTACCACTGCTTTCGCCAATGCCCCTAACCCAAGTGTTGAACCTTTTTCCCAAATCTTATCATCAAATGTAGATTCATTTAATAATTTTAAAACTGCTTTCGGTGGCGCAAGTGGAAATTTAAGTAACTGAGTTAGATATCCTGCGGTTTAGTCCTTATTATTTGTGCGTATAAAACACTATAAAGATTCTTATTTCTTCGCTTTCTTACCTTTGCTTTTTACTACCTTTTTCTCACTTTTCTTTTTTAAAAAATAAGGTTGTAAGATTTTTGGGAATTTAATGTTTCCGTTCTTATCCTGATAGTTTTCCACAATAGCAATTCATAATCGGTTTAAAGAAGTTCCTGTTCCGTTTAAAGTGTGTACATATTCGTTTTGTTTTGTTTTTTTATCGAAATACTTAATTTGTAAACCTCGAGATTGAAAGTCTAAACAATTAGAACAAGAAGAGATTTCCCGATATTTATTCTCACTAGGAACTCACACTTCAAAATCATAAGTAATAGAAGAAGCAGCTCCAGTGTCTCCACTTGCTAGAAGAACAATTCGATAAGGTAAAGAAAAAAGGTTTAACACCTTCTCTACTTGTTTACACATTAAATCTAAGGCTTTGGATGAATCATTTTTTGTCGTAAAATTAACAAGTTCTGTATTTCAAAAATAATGAACTCTTAAAATTCCCCCAATATCTTTTCCAGCACTTCCTGCTTCATATCTTCAAGAAGTGGTAGATGCTGTATATTTTAAAGGTAATTTTTCTTCACTTAGCACTTCATTCTGATGCATTGCTGTTAAAGCGAACTCTTCGGTGGCGGTAAGATAAAGGTTGTCTCAGGTTTTGTACATGTCTTCAACAAAAAATGGAATCTTGCCTAAACCATACAATGATTGTTCATTTATTAATGTAGGAGGCAACATTTCAATATATCCGTTTTCTGTGTGCAAGTCTAATGTTAAATCACGAATAACTCGCAAAAGTTTAGCCCCATCCCCTTTTAAAAAATAACCCCTACTCCCGGAAATTTTAGCTCCTCTTTCAAAATCAATTCAATCATGTTTAACTCCTAATTCTTTGTGACTTAAAGGTTTAAAATTCATTTTTTTAGGCTTTTTCTCTTTAATAACTTTATTCTTTTCCTCTCCCCCTAAAGGAACTTTGTCATCAAGAATATTCGGGAAAGAGAAAAGGAGTGTTTTTAAATCTTTTTCCAGTTTATTACATACTTCATTCAATTTCTCGATTTCATCTTTCATAGTGCTAACTTCCTTTTTAATTTTTTCTGCCTCAGCATTTTTCTTTTCTTTTAACAAGATCGAGATTTCTTTGCTCTTCTCGTTCCTTTTTGTATTTAATGCTTGTAAATTAGTTGAGTTTTTTTTCCATTCAGAATCAATCTTTTCAAATTTATCTAAAAGGGAAGAATCAACTCCCTCTTTAGTATGATTTTTTAAAGTTTTTTTAATTAATTCTTTATTATTTCGAATCAATTTTATATCTATCATTTTCCCATATTATATTTTTTTTCCTCCTTTTTTCCAACCTTTAATAACTTATAATTATCTTATTGGTGCCGTAGCCAAGTGGTAAGGTCAGAAGCTGCAACCTTCTTATTCGCTGGTTCGAGTCCAGTCGGCACCTCCATTCCTTTTAAAAGTATAATTATTTTGATGAAACCTCTTTCTTTACTTCTTAGTTTTTCTTTTGTCGGTATTAGTTCTTTTATCGCCTTCCCCTTAACAAGTTGTACCTACCCAGATTCAATCGGAGAATATAAACTTGTTCTTAATAAAGATTCTGATACACTTTCCAATTTTATTAATAACCACCACGACAAATATACTGACCCTATAAACCTAAATGCAGCCACAGCGGAACAAGCAAAAGATTTTTTCTTCAACTCAAACCATTTCTCGGGAAAAAACCTATTTCTTTCTACTTACTATTCTTTTTTACGAAATAACGGCATTACTGATTTTGCCAAAATCAACTCCTTTCAAAATCTTCATATTTCCATATCTTATAGTCGTTACACTTGTTTAGTTACCATTGATGATGATTTTGTATTTGATCCCTCCTTTAATCATTCTTGAAAAAAAGGAAGTCATATTCAATATTCAATCATTAACAATAGAATAAAACTTTCAATACACAACACAGTTATGAAAAACAAAGAATTGATTGATAACTACTCTTATTCTCAAGAAACTAATTTAAATGAATTGGAAATCCCTTGAAAAGACAAAGAACAAATATTAGGAAAGGATATGTTTGTGATAAAGCTATCTGGTTCTTGATTTGATGGTATTTTTCTTCTTCCTTGTGAATGATATCCAAATGTTACATTAACTGACGTTGAAATTTAAACATTAGTGTAAAGAATATGTTCAAATCTAGTATCTTTTTCTCCATCTAGACAGAAACAACTATTGTAGATAAAAAAATAGTATAAATAGCCATATTCATCCTTGGTGTTATAAAATTGAATTCGGGATAGATATTGTCAATAGTGAATATCGTGTCATTTATTATCTTTGTCTTTTACCCGTATACATAACCATTTTTCTTTATCGGGGTTAGTTGCTAATTGTTGTACATAACTTAAGAAAAGAAGTTTTTTATCTAAAGTGTCAAAAGTATATGTACGAATATCTTCCATGTCCTTATAAATCTCTTTTACATAAAATGCCATGTCTTTATCAAAAAGAACCCCGCCTTGTTTTTTAAGATCATATTTTTTTGTTTTAATTAATAACTTATCTTCCAATGTCGGAATTTGAGAAGCATCTTCATATCAATATTTTCCCGAATCATCCTTTTCTCCATAAAGTTGTGAAAATTCTTCTCCGTCCAAATTGTAACAAGGGATATAAAACCCAGAATTTCCTCCATCTGAATAAATATCTCCCGCAATCCCTAACATTCCAGAATTATTTAATCAATAATCGTGGTTAAAACTTATTTTTAAGAGGTTGACAAGATTAACAACAATATCTGCTGTATATATTGATTCTTCATTTAAAGGAACTAGCGATAAAAAATTCCCAACAACTTTCCTATTATGATCGTAGAATTGAGTGTTATCACTTCCTAATTTTGTAAAAACTCCCAATATTTTGTAATTCTCCAGACTCATATTAATGCTTGCTTTTGCTGTTTGAAAACCAATAAGTCCAGTGAAATCAATGTTAATTTTAATGTATTCAAAATTTTTCTCTTCAATATTGTAAAGGTAAGAAATATTCGCTTTTAAATCATTGAATCCGATTGAAAGTTTGATGGGAAGCCCGATGTCAAAACTGCGAAAGTTCTGTAAAGTGAAAAGAGTGAAACAAACTAAATCGGCATGGAATATGTGTTTTATTCTAGTGAAATCATCAAAAACATATTTGCCATTCCCGTCCTTTTCTGTTACATCAAGAAATTTGTCGGCAGCAGTAAAAATATCGCAATCCTTATATGTATCCGGATTGGAAAAATATTCTGATTTTAAACTTGGTTTTTCATTTAAAGATATTTGCATATTGTCAAAAAGATAAGGAGAATATAAATTACGGTAACAAGATATGGGTTCTGTTTTTTTAACTATAGTGTGATTCTTATTGAAAAACACTCCTCTTAATGTGAAATAATTGACATCAGAATTCGGCAAATCACAGTTTAAAGGAATTTCAATAAACATTGTGTTGTTAACTACCTTTTTATTAGCGCTACCTAAAATAATGTCGTTGTCATCAAAATTGTATCCAGGTTCTATTGTTCAATCGAAATCATCAATATTAACACCATAAAAATCGCAAGAGAAGTTAATTTTTTCATCATCCCCAATTAAGGCATCACTTTTATTAGCTCTAACAGCGACAGGAGTTACAGCGCAAGAAGTTAAAAATAAAGGTGAAAGAGCCGAAAAGAATAAAGGAAATGAAAACAGGAAAAGAATGGATTTTTTCATTTTCTTTATAGAACAATATTATTATATTTTTGTGACATTATTAACTGATTTTTATTGTAAAAAACCTTGAAAAATTTTACCGAATTATTTATAATTAAACTAAATGACTAGGATTGAAAAATGAAAAACTTATCGAGAAGAAATATTTTGTAAAAGTCAGAATAAAAAAGTTTTGGACGAACAAAATGTCAAACTAATAAAATATAAAAATCTCATCAATAAAATCAATCCAAATATTCTTGACGTCATTGAAAATAATGTCAAAATAAACTCCTTCTCTTCTTGCGATATCTCTCAAAAAACCTCCCAAAACTTTATCGAAGCCACTATTAAAAAAATAAATATTAGTAAGTTAGATGAAATCAACAACGAATTCGAAAAACTTAAACTTTCATATGAAGAAAAGAAAAACTCTGAATGTATTAACGAAAAAGGAATTATTAGTGAAAAATGAATCAACTCTTATAGTGAATACCAAAAATTCAGCGCTAATACTCTTCACCCTTTCACAAATGCAAAACATCGTTTCGATGCCTCTGATTTTTCGATGGATGTTGATGCTAATATTAATGTCAAACTCCCAGAACTTACCACATACTCAGAAAAGGATAATCACAAAAAAACTAATTTAAGAAAGGTGTATCTTACCGTATTTGTTCTTCTTTGATTATTTGTTCTTGTTTGTATCTTCCTTTCTGTATATGATGAAATCTTAGTTAGTTTAAAAAAATAGTTCAATATCCTATCAAGACGCTGTTACGATAACTTTTGCTATTTTACCGAGATAAAATGCCTAAAAAATGCGCTCGATTTGTCCTACATTAACTCCTAATTTATCTTCTTGCTAATCGCCTTATGTTTTGCGTTCACTGTCATCCTTTTTCCGTCATTAAAAACAATATCTAAATAATCATTGCTAACCCCTACAACATGTCCCTCCCCAAATAAAGTATGCACAACACTATCCCCAACATTAATGTCGATCGCTTCTTCATTATACCTATCTTTCACAGAAGTTTGTTGAGTAGAATCGAATCATGAGTTTTCCAAATCTGTCAAAGTCTTAACACTATCAAAAACCTTCTTTGTATGTAATCCTGTTGCTTCTTGAATAAAACTAAAACTAGGGGCAGAATCTCATCTACTTTTTAAATAACCCAATATCTCTTTATATCCGCATAAATAAAGCCTTTCCTTTGCTCTTGTAATCGCAACATAAGCTAACCTTCTTTCTTCTTCATAATTCTCGGCGTTACTACTTGGGAAAATACCATCCACCATTCCCACGACAAAAACAACTTTGAATTCAAGACCTTTGGCATGGTGGATTGTCATTAATGAGATATAGTCTTTATTATTTTCGTTAATTGAATCATTGGCTGTAATGTATAAAGATATTTCTGCTAAAAATTCGGATATAGAAACATCTTCCTTCATTTGTTTCTCCTTTTCTGTTGCGGTAACTATTAACTCGTTCACATTTTCTATTCTTTCTTTTGCGTCATTAATCTCGTATTCGTTCATTAAAAAGTCGTGGTAAAAGGACATTTCCACAATTTTTGTTAAAGCTTTGGAAACAGTCAAATTGAAACAAGTATCCTTAATATTATTTATTTGATTAACGAAGTTTTGTATCTTTTCGTTTTCCATATTCTCTAATTCGTCGTAAAAGGATATTTTTTTCTCAAAGGCACTTTTAGCAATATTGTTAATTCTGGTTTCCCCTATTCCCACTCTTGAAAAATTAATAATTCTAATCAATGCCAATTCATCATTCGGATTAATCATAAATTTTAAAAAAGCAACAATATCCTTAATCTCTCTTCTTTGTCAAAACTTAATCCCACCGAATATTTTGTAAGGCATTTTTTTTACTGCAAATTTGTTCTCTATTAAGGATGTTTCATTCTTACTTCGATATAAAATGGCAATATCTCGATATGAATACTCTCCTTTTAACTTTTCAATTTCACTAATTACAAAATTCCATTGTTTCTCTTTGTTATCACCGATATAGATATTAACCAACTCCCCTTCTTTAATATCGCTCACTAATTTTTTATCTTCTCGATTTTTATTATTAGCTATCACCTTATTTCCGGCATCAAGAATATGTTGAATGGAACGATAATTCTTGTCTAACGTAATTTTGATACAGTTAGGAAATTTGTCGTATAAATCTTGAAATATCTGTGGGTAAGCTCCTCTTCATGTATATATCGTTTGATCAGGATCTCCAACAACGAAAAGATTATTGTGAGAAGGATCTAAAAGATAAAGAAGGAAAGTAAATTGGATAAAACTTGTATCTTGGAACTCATCAACAAGAATATAAGCAAATCGTTTTCTTCATTTTTCCACAACATCCTTATTCTTCTTAAAAATTAAAAGAGGCAGTGATAACAAATCGTCATAGTCAACATAATTATTGTTTTTTTTAGTTTCGTGATACTGTATGAATATATCAAAAATTTGTTTTTTTTCTTCTTCATTTAACATAAAAGGGAGCCAAAACTTTTTGTTTGATAAAATGGAATTAAACTCTTCTTCATACACATTGTCAAAAAAACCGCTGTATATTCCACTAATAATTCCTAAAATAACTCGGGGAGACTTACTTAGTTTTTTCTCCAATCCGGCATTCATTTTCTTTTTTAATGATAAGATGATTTCGCTTTGTTCTTGTTCATCTATAACAACAAAATTACTATCTCTTCTTAATTTCCCAATCTCTTCTTTTAAAATGCGTAATCCCAAAGAACTGTAAGTACTCATTCATGTTATTTTACTATACCCTGCCTTTTCGATTCTTTCCTTCATTTCATAAGCTGCCTTGTTTGTGAATGTTAATGCTAAAATATTGTCATAATTAAACTCTAATTCATCAAGAAGATACATAATTCTGGATGTTAAAACTTTTGTCTTTCCAGTCCCGGCTCCAGCAATAACAACAATAGGCACATTAAAAGGGGCACAAACAGCTTTTTTTTGATTTTGGTTCAAATAATTAATATTCAGCATTACAATTTTTCAACCTCCTTTCTATCCTCTTCCGATAAAACAAAAGGAAGGATCTTGGGTTGTAATATTGTTTTGTTAAATGTAACTTTTTTTTCTTTATTTTCTTCTTTCTTGTTATAAAAAATAACAATATGAGAAATTTCATCCAATAAAGTCATTTTGTTTGATTTTAAAATTGTGGCGATTAAAATGAAAATTTGCATCAATACCGAAAAACCAAGTAAGGCATTAAAAATTATCGGAAGAATATGAACAGAAGAAAATCCGGTCTCGTCTTTCTTAAAAAATAAATAATTAAGAATCTTCTCCCTATTTCCTTCGCTAAAAAAACAAAGAGATATAAAGAAAGAGAAGAAAATAAAATCCTGCACAATTCAAATAAAAAACTCCCTTTTACCTAAATTAAGCAAGAAATTTTTTTCTTTATTGTACATTTTTATCTTAAAACAAAGCATGAATAAAGTCTGTTTACAAAAAAAAGGAATTAGAATAAAATAACAAAAATGGATAAGAAAAAAGGAAAAGGCGAAAAGAATAGTTTTAAGATCGAAGTTTTGGATTAAATTCAATAAAAAGAATAGCCCAATAATGAAAGCATAAGTAAGAAGCAAATCAAATACCCTGGCAAAAACTCTTTTCGAAGAACTAGCTAAATAATATCTATTTTCATTCATTAAGGTTTATATTGAAAGAAGAGAAATAGTTTTGATTGTTTTTTCAATTAGGAAAAGATTGAGTTAAAAAATTTTTGATTCCGTTAAAATAGATTTGACGAATAACCTTATTTTTCTCACAAACATTAATCTGTTTTCAAAAAACATTGATAAAGAAATAAACAAAAAGTCCTTCAAGAAGAATCTTATTATTTTTCCAAAAATTTGCCTGGCTATAGTTTATTAAAAAATCATTAGCCAAGATAAATGTCTTGTGAATATCAAGAGTTTGTTGAAAATCAATATTGGTTGTCGCAATTACCTTTTCCTCTAAAAAACTAAATCTCTTTGCGACAGAAAAAACTTTGTAAAAAAATGAAAGATAACTAAAAGAGTTAAAGAATGCAATGTTCTTTTTCAAAAACTCTAAACTAAATAATTTATCAACAAATATCGGTTTAAAAAGGAAGGAGTTTTTTTCAATAGCATCACTTTCTACAACCTTTGTTTTTGCGGAATTGAAACAAATAACATCAAAAGTAGAATCTTCAATCTCTTTGCTAATCTTATTTAAACTATTTACATTAACAATCCCATCAATAATTCAAACATATTCCCCTTTTGTATTGAATAAGTTATTTGAAATAAAATAATCGATTCCTAAAACCTTATTTGTCTTTGTTAAATGAATATTCTTTTTTGAAAAATCGAAGTTTTGCAATACTTGTCCAATTTCTTCATTACAATTATCACAAAAAATATGAATATCAACATTTTTATCAGAAAAAGAAAATAATGATTCCAAAGAAAGCTTCAAATTTTTAATATTATTTCGGATATAAAAGAAGATTAATAGCATAAATATAATTATATTTATGGAAAAAAAGTTCTATATAACAACCCCCATTTATTACCCCAGCGGAAAACCTCACATTGGTACAGCATATACCACTATTTTGGCTGATGTAATTTTTCGTTATAAAAAACTAATTGGCTTTGATTCTTACTTTCTAACAGGATTGGATGAACACGGACAAAAGATTGAACAAAAATCAAAAGAAGAAGGGTTTGATTCCTCCCAAGCTTATGTTGATTCTATGGTTCCTTATTTCACTGATTTATGAAAAAAACTTGACATTAACTATTCCCAATTTATCAGAACTACTAACCCGAAACACATCGATACTGTCCAAAAGGTTTTTTCAACTATGCTTAAAAATGACGATATTTATTTAGGAGAATGGAAAGGTTTGTATTGTTTAGGATGTGAAGAACCCTACAATGAAAGTGAAGCTATTAAGAAAGAGGATGGTTGTTTATATTGTCGTGTTGGCCATAAACTATCAAATAGAACCGAATCCTCCTACTTTTTTAAAATGGCAAAATATACTGATTGAATAAAAACCTACATCACTTCTAACCCAGACTTTATCTACCCAATAAAAATAACTCACGAAATGCTTAATAATTTCGTTAATAAAGGATTAGAAGATCTTTCTATAAGTCGTACCACCTTTTCCTGAGGTATCCCTATTCTTGAAAACAAAAAGCATGTAATGTATGTTTGATTAGATGCTTTATTCAACTATGTTTCTGCCTTAGGTTATTTACAACCAGACGACTCTTTATATCAAAAATTCTGAAATAATGATAAATCTCAAATTGTTCACATTGTCGGAAAAGATATTGCACGATTCCACACAGTATTCTGGCCTATTCTTCTTCATTCCATTAATCTTAACCTTCCTTCTAAAGTTATTAGTCACAGCTTTATTATGGCGGAAGATGGAAGAAAAATGAGTAAATCCTTTGGTAACGTTATCGATCCTGAAATTATTTGCGATAAATATGGTTCCGATATTTTCCGATACTATCTTCTTAAAGAATTCGTTTTAGATTCTGACAACTGTTTTTCTGAAAAAAGATATGTTGAACTTTTTAACTCTGATTTAGCAAATATATATGGTAACATTGTTTCTCGAACTATTGGAATGTTACGCCTTTACAATTCAGGAAAAGTTCATTTAGAATCTAACATCCTTACTTCTGAAATGGAAAAAATGTTAAAAGCTAAAGAAGCGCTTCTCCCTTTGATCGAAAACGAAATCAATAATTTTAATATCAAAGAAGTTTTAACTCTTGTAAATAACTATGCTAAAGATATTAACCAATATATTGAAAACAGTAAACCTTGAGAAATTAATAAAGCGAACGATAAAGAAAAAATAAACAACTTTCTTTTCATATTAACCGATGCTGTTAGAACTATGAGTATTCTTCTTTCTCCTGTTCTTGTTAAAGGTTGTGCTCTAATTAATCAAATGATGAACTTTACTTCAGAAATGACCCAATATTCTTCTATCAATAACATCAACATCATCGAGGGCTTAAAAGTTAACGAAGCATCTCCGATTTATCTAAGAATTAAATAAGGAAGTCCTATAGGCTGAATCCTCTAAAAATTACTGCAATAAAAACCCAACTATTCAATTTTAAATTAGACACTCTCCTCTTTTCAAATAATTTCAATATTGTAAATTTGATCAAAGTGTTCCATATTAAGATAATAACTTTCTCCTTACTCTTTTCTTTTATCCTTGTTATCTTTTTCTTTCTCTCTTTTTCGTATAATGGCTGCTTAAATTCTATCTAATTCGTCATGTATTAATTCTGGCACCCGTATTGTTCATTCAAATTTTTTGCAACATGAAACCATTTCGGGAAAAGCAGGACAATTTTATTGCCTAATTTTAATAAATCCAGTTCAGACATTTTATTCTTACTGATGCAATTACTATCTTTTAATCATTCGAAATCATTTGACATAAATTTTCGAAACTTAGCATACATATCTATACTAAAATTCAGATCCTTCGTGTTTAAATCAAAAGAGGTATCGAAAATAGAGATCTAATTTACCTGTACTTTTAGTTTTATTCGATAACTCCTCCACGTTTTCATTCTGCGAACAGACTGGTGTAGCTCTCTCCGTAAGAAACAAATCAACTATCAACCTTCTTTATTATAGGAAACATTTCTTCACAATCTACCGCTACACTAAACAAAGCCCCTTTTGGATTACTTGCGAACCTTGAATAATATTTCCCGTCTGTATGTTTAAATACTTTTCAAAACTTACACGAGTCATCGAAAAAAGCTTGTTCTTCTTCGTTTAAAGGTTCTTTTCGAACAATTTCCATATTGTAAATTTTATCAAAACCTTTCATAATGCTTACATTATATTTTTTTAAAAAACGTCGATTTGAAGCTGAAATATAATCATATTTATTGGATGCTTACCCAAGTGGTTGAAGGGTTCGGTTTCGAAAACCGATAGATAGTGAAAGCTATGCGGGAGTTCGAATCTCTCAGCATCCGCCATTTTCTTTCCTAAAAATATAAATATATAAGAACTATGCTTTTTTATTACACAAATGATGAATCTTTATTATCATATTACATTCACATCTTTTTAAAAAATCATCCTTCCTGTGAATCAATAGATGCGTCCTTATATACAAGTGAAGATATAAACCAAAAAATATCCCAAATAAACCTTTTCGAAAACCAACATAATTTCCTCTTCCACCACTTCAATATTTTAAAACAAAAAACCTTTATTAATATAGAAGAAGATTCCTCGGTCTTTTTTATTCTATGCGATAAACCTAACCCTTTCCTTTTACAAAATGGTAAACTATTAAAACCTTTTGGACGAACCGATTTTGTTAAATTGATTGATTCATTATTAAAAGATAAGAAAGTGCAAAATGAACAAGTATACGACCTTATTATCGAAAACTCAAACAAAAACCCATTAGTTATCCAAAATAATATCTATTCCTTATATTATTACGATGATAAAAAAGAAATAACGGAAGAAATGGTGAACTGCATTTTTCAAAAGCCCAGCAACGATAATATCTTTTCTTTCCTTTCACACATCCTTTTCTGTGATTTTCAAAAAACCTTTTCTTCCTTAAATCAATTTGCCTTATTAAAAATAAATGGAATCAATATTATTAATGCGATCAGTTCCAATCTTTTCACTCTTAAAATAATTAAGATGTGTAATTGTGATGATATCTCTTCCCTATCCTTAATCCTTAAAACCCCTTTGTGAAAAATAAACAAATTACATGAGATTGCTAAAAAATTTGACAAAAACCATATTGAATCACTTTTATCCTTCTTTTATGAATTTGACTATAATATAAAAAAAGGGGAGAAAGAGCCTACGATCGGGTTTAAAGTCCTTCTTTTAAATTACTATGGACAAAGCAATAATAACCTCGCAAATTAAAAAGATATATATAGATTTAGATACAATCTTTACTAATAATATTATTTGTTCTAAAATCCTTTCCGACATCACCTTACAAAAAGCGATTGAACAAACCCTTTCCATTCTTGCCTTCTTAGAACCAAAAACCCCTAAGTTTAAAAAAATTCTCAAAAAATATGAAGAAATATCCCAAAAAACATGTTCTTTATCTAAAATCGATGTTTCAACAAAAGAAGAAGAATCTGACCTTATTGATCAAATTAACTGGCTTTCCATTTATTGTTCCAATACATACAATATTGACATCTCTATTAACAAACCAGTCCACACTATAAACAATGCCGAAGTTAAGAATCTTTCAGAAAACACAATAAAACAAAACGAAATCATCACTGATGCTATTGGAGGACAAACAAACCCAGAAGGAGTTTTCGCTTTAAACCAAAAAATAGCTCAAGCTGCAATGAAATTCAGCGAGGACATCAATTCTGGAAAAATCTACATCTTTACCTCAAAACCTAAGATCATCCCAATCATTAAAAAAATCTATAACTTTTCTTTTCTTCTTTCGATCCTTTCTATCATAGCAATCGCTATTATGGGTTTCTCCTCTTCCTCTCTTCCTTCTTCCTTAAATCTTGATTGAGAGAATAGTTTACTCCTTTTATTAATGGGTTTAACATTCTGTACCTTTACTATTATTGGATTCAGTACCTATTTAAAGAATAAAAAACTAAATAATGACAACTTTATCTACCAATTCCGTTGACATGGGGCAATGTTTGTTCTTATCCTTGTTATCTTTTCTTCTACTCTTTCTGTTTTCACTGACGAGAATTCTAAAAATATCTTCCTTAATTTTCATGCCGCTTCTAAAATAAACTCAACCTTTTGTACCTTATACATCGTTTTTTGTGGTTTAATGTTCTTCTTTCTCACTATCTCTTTAATCTCCTTAATTATCGGGGCGGTGTTTTCTCCTAAAAGAGATGAAAAAAAAATTGAAGAATTATACAAAGAATATATTAAGAATATTTAATAAGAGAAATAATAAGAATAAAAAAAAAGAAACAAACTATGAATTATCCAACAAGACAATTAGAACTTATATTAAAAGATATTGCAAAAAAGCACGAATATAAACTAACCACTATTGCCTCCGGATGAATCAATATTCTAGAACGCAAAGGGAAGATGATGCCAATATATGGATATAACTTCCCTAACAATAATGCATCAATCACCAAAATCTTCGATGATAAATCTGGATTCAGTGAAATATTAATAAAGAATAAAATCAAATGTTTTTCTCACACTTATTTTATGAAAGGGTATTATGAACTTTCTTCTGTTAAAACCTTATTCTCCTCTTTAAACGAAGATGTTGTTATTAAACCCAATGTCGGGTCTGGTGGTAATAATGTCTATCATTGCACCTCTTTCTCTGATTTAGAAGAAAAGATAAACCTTATTACCTCCTCTCATCTTGGGTTTTGCATCTCCCCCTTTTATTCATATACGACCGAATACCGTGCCATTATCCTTAATAAGAAAATAAAAATAGTTTATCAAAAGATTAAAAAAGATGAAGAGTGAAGATTTAATCTAGGTTTAGGTGCCTCCTTTTCTGATGATGTTTCAACTTCTATTATTAATAAGATCCAAAAGGTTATATCTTCAGTAATCAAGATTCTCCCCATATCCTTCTGTTCCATAGATTTTGCTTTTATAAATAATGAACCTTATATTGTGGAAGGGAATAGTGGAGTAATGATGGAGAAATATAGCAAGGCAGACAAACTTCACTATAAAAAAGCTTTTAAAGTTTATGAGAAAGCAATTAAATCCTTTTTTGCTTCTTTAAAAAAATAAAATCCTTTCTGTATTCTGTTGGTTTTAAAATGTAAGAATAGAGTGATTACCTTTTTAGATTGTTCTTTTCTACGATGTTATTGATGTCTTTTTTGATTTCTCGAATATCTTCTTTAACTTCTTTAAATTCGGCTATCATCTCTTTTTGAAAAGTTTTGTTTTCTAATCTATCTTCTTCCCGTATTCTTCGTGCCTCTTCCTTATCCTCTTTTCATTCTCTTTCCATGTTAAGTTGTCATTTACGATTTTCTTCCCTATCTGCTTCTCTTAATCTTCTTGCTTCTTCTTTATCCTCTTTTCGTTCTCTTTCCATGTTAAGCTGTCATTTACGGTTTTCTTCTTTATCTTCCTTTCGTTCTTTTTCCATGTTAAGTTGTCATTTACGATTTTCTTCTTCTCATCTTCGCGCCTCTATCGCTTCTTTCTCTCTTTGTTTCTTATCTTCTAAATATATTTTAAGAAATGAATCGAATTTTTTATCATTACCTGTTTCAAACATTTCTGGGTTTAACTATTTATTAATAATTATAACCACAACATTTCCCGTTTTTTTCACGATTTGCGCCTCAAGTGGTTTGCCAAAAGGTACGAGTTTTCTTGTTGATTTTTCGGGTTTTTTATTTTTAACCATACATATATATATAGCGACAAAAAAAACAAAAAGTTAACTTTTAGCCTTTTCTATCTATTAAATCTTCCAAAAAAATAACCCACAACCCGACTAATTAATATATAATATTAATAAAATGAAACTTAAGAAAACATTATTATTTTCTTCCCTATTTTTTGTTTCCTGCCTAGCTGTTACTTCTTTAGCAAGTTGTGCTAAGGCTGTAGACTCTAAAATTACTTCCAATATGGTAGATAAAGAGAAAGGTACCAGATTCGCTTCTTCTCAACAAGGAGACTTAACACTTTCTGAAATGATCAAGATGGCATTAACCGATCCAACTTCTACTAATTCCTTTAAAGATTTTGTAACTAACGAAATACTATACCGATTCTACTACGACATTTGTACTGAAACAGATACAGACAAACATAACATAGACTGAAACACTTACAAAAAGAATTGAGATGATTGAACAACTAGTGCTGGAAAATCTTATGATGATAAAGTAACTTCCTACAAAAATAATAAAGGTAGTAACTGACCTTACTATTTCCAAAACGAAGTATTAGATCCATTAGGAATAGATGGAACATTAAAAAATCCTGTCACTGGTGCCGCTGAAAGTGAAAGAGATTCTTATGTTCGTCTCACTATGTATCCTTCCATCAGAAATGATTTTGTTACCAAAGTTTTTGAAAGAAGTTATTTAGCTCTTCCTAAAGATATTCCTTCTTCTTCCTCTTACAAAACCTTATTCAACTCCGATGTAGAAAAAGGCGACTACAACAACATTGATACGAAACTTTATGGAACCAAAGATGATGTAGCTGCCGCAGAAAACAAATGACAATACATTGACTTCTATCCTAAAGCTAACCCTAACTATAACGTTATCACAGCAGCTGGAGCATCTACAGAAACAACCTATGATAAATACCTAGACTGAGTATGAGCTTATTTACAACATGTTACCTTCCAAGAATATACATACACTACTCTTCCTGTTTCTACTGTTATGGTATTATGAAAAGGAAGTGAAAATAAAAGTGATTTCGCTTCTACTTACAACATCAAAGACGACTCTAAAAACCCTCTAGGAACAGTTTCCGCTGACGCTAAAGCAAGTTATGAATATCCAGTATTTGATAACAATAAATGAAAAAACTTCGCTCCTAAGATTGCGACTGATATTAAAAATGAAGACAACACCAACAACTTCATTCTTAAAAATTCAGGTCTTTTCAATATTCCAGTATCAAAAGGTTCTGATCAATCCTATACTGACGATTCTGCTACTTTAATCAAAGTTAATTTAGCTTCCGATGCTTTCACTTCTTTGGACGTTACTTTCTCTGCTGCCACTTCTTACTTATATTGAAACACTATTTTTAAAAATACTGGAGTTAAAATGACTTCTGTTCCTGTTTCTACTGGAATTTTAAATCAAAATGACCTTCTTAAAAACTTTTTGTATAGAGCTAGATTATCTAAAGATGGCGATGAATTCACATACAAAGTTATGCCTGAGGATTCTACAATGGCAAGTGATGCTCCTACTTTCGACGATTCTAATAAACCCACCTACTCTTTCCTAGGGCCTGCTTTCCAATGCGAACCAAACAAAAGAATCAAAAACTTAGATTCACACGGAAAACCACAAAATTCTTCTAGCACTACTTCTTACTTCGTTGACCCTACCACTGAAAATAATAAAAAATACCCTTTTATGGATCAACAAGTTACTGTCACTGGTGATATAGAAGCCTTTGGACAAGAAGCGGCAGTTACTCCTGGAAAAAATAGTAGAATCGTTCAAGGTGATGAAACTGTTGACGAACGTGCCGAATACATCCCTCATGCCGAAGTTTTTAACAATAATATAGACTTATATACTGACGGATATGTTGCTACTTTAAATGCCTACCAACCTTCCGCTTCTGTTCCATGTATGCTTATTCGAGAAAGAAGTGGTGGAGATAAAGGAACAGGTGGAGTTCACTTCATAGCTATTGATGGATATTCTCACATTGCATCTGCTGACACAAGAACTATCAGAGAAAAAACTAATGACGTTTTAAAAGTAAGATGTCTTGCTAATTTATGAAATGATGATAGATATTCTTCTTCTTTCAATTTCGTAACCACTGATCTTAAAACCTTCTTCCAAAACAATATGGATGAGATTATTCTTGAATTAGCAATGGAAATGAAAGACCCTGTAACTAGCAGTGATTTCAAACTAGGTAACCTTCTTTCTAATACTATTGGTCAATGCAATATGCGTGATGACTTTAAAGCTATCTTTGGAGAAAATGCAACAAGTTCAGGTCAACCAATCCCTTATTCTAAGAGAATATTTAAACTTCCTTCCAAAGATGTTAATGCTGAACAAGAAAATCTATTCAAAGCTTTATACAAAATTGCTTACAATGCAGACATATTAAAAAACTATGAAGCTGTTGTTAAGAACTTAAAAGAATCTTACGAAAAACTTATGGCTTTCAACTCTGCTGAAATTACTAACGATAAATGAAACGGAGCTAGTGGAGTTCATGGAAAAGATAAGTTCTACCCTATTTCAGATATCTACAAAAACGGTATTGCTTCCCAATTCCCTTTTGCAGTAAAATCAAGAACCTTATTCAACAATAAAGCAGACGCTGCTCCAGTATCTTACCTTCTTTTCGATGTTGAAATCTGATTATACCAAGCTTACTTCGCTTTCTCTTCTAATGAATTTATTGGAGATCCAGTAAACCCAACCAACGAGATCACTGTTAAAAAATTAACCAAAAATCTAGATGATGCGGTAGATTCATTAAATATCGGATCAACAACTCCTGGCAAAACTCCTTTAGTATCCCCAAAAGCAAGACCAAAGACAGGAAATGCTTATTATTCCGAACATATCTTTACAGACTCTGGTGCTATTAATGCTCTTATTAATGGATATTGTGCCACAGATACTTTTACAAACTCCATTCTATTATCCTATTCATGAGAACATTTAATGGCTAATGGAAGTGGTGATGCGGTTAATGAATCTGCTAAGTTCTTAGATTCTTCAAATATGTTTGCTAATATTAATGTACCAACAACAGTCTCTGGTGTTCCAACACGTGAAGAAAATACTCTTAACCCATGAGAAGGTGTTTTCGCTAACAATATCTATTTCCCAAAATTAGTAGCAAATAACTCCTTCCTAACTTCCACCAATCCAACAAGTGTTGAAGATTTAGTAAAGAAGGCTGGAAATACATGAAAGAGCCAACAATTAGCAACAAACACTTGAGGTTTTGAGAAAACAGAAATAACTGATGGAGACTATGCTTTTTTAGGTACTAGTGCTGACAAAATCTCTTACTGAAAAACACTTGACACTATCAAATACCTTCTTTTCGATGACCAATACAAATTCAACCCCAAACGATTCATCGAATGACAAGCAAGCAAAGTTGTTTATGGACAACCCGCTTACTTCCTTTGAGTAACAAAAAACAGTACTGATTATACTAACTCCGGTTTAACAGGAAGTGTTAGTGATTTTGAATGAAAAGCTAACTATCAAAAATTCAACAACACCAAATTTAGTGGTATGGATCAAAGTGAAGATGCTGACTATTCTAATAAAGGAGATGTAGGTACTACCCCAATAAAAGACACATGCGGATATTCTGAAAACCCTAACTACTTCAAATATGCAAATGCAAAAGTCAGTACTGATACTCCTACCAATGTTGATTTAATGGGTTATTTAGGCCTTGTTACTTCTTCCACAGATAATGTTACAAAACACGGAGCGGAAAACCTTTTCGAATCGTTCAAGAATGGTAACGCTAACAACCCTTCTAGTGATGGAGAAGGAGCTTTAGCTAGATATGTAACAATAGGACCATACATTAATGTTAAAACAGATCAATACTGAGATCTTAGCCACTCTGGTGGCGCTGCTTGATCAGACATCACTCCCATTGTTGACAAAGATTGATTCAAAAACAGTTTAACAGGATATCTATATATCAACCGTTCCGTATCTAATACTAAAGCTGTTGCTAAAGCAATCGATGGAGCTGTTAAAGGTTTTGATGGTGTATATGACATGATAAACTCTTACAAAGACCCTTACGATGAAACTTTGGCCAATGTAGATTTTAAACATATCACCCAAGCTTTGATTACTGCGATTTATGGAACTAGCTTTGATACTTCCGGTTCTATGCCATCCAAAGACCCTTACTATCTAGCTGCAGCTTCTACTTCTGGCCAACAAGACAAAATTAAAACTTCTTTCAAATTCAAGACTTTGGTTAGCGGTGATGATGTCCCTGATTACTTCAAACAAAACGATTATCCTTCTCTTCTAATCAATGAAAGAAATGGTGCTGCTGCAACTAATAAAAATGTATTCTATAACGAAGTGGATGGAACAAACAATGCTGCTGAGGTTTTATATCTTCAAGTTAACCCAGCTGATTTCATGGTGCCAGCAGTAACAGGTACTGAAATGCACAAACCCGTATCTGAAGATGATTTTGCAACTGTATACTATAACCTTATCGCAAAATATGGTGAAAGTATTATCTACAACCTTGTCTATACTGCTTCCCAAGATCCAATAAACTCTAACGAAGCTTCTAAAAAGGTTCGAGGCACTGAAAAAGTAACAGTATATGACAGAAGATTCAATGACAAACTAGGAACATTATGAGTAGAGAATTATAAAGAAAAGAACTAGTTCTTATGCCTCTTATTCGTCTTGAGAGTAAAGAAAACCAAGTCATCTCTTCCTCCCACATTCTAAATGAAAAAGAGATTCAAAAAATCCGATACATCATCATTGCTGATGGATGTTTAAAAAAAATCGATCTTTCCTTCTCTTTATCCCAATCTTGTCAATTTCACATATCCTTCTCCTGTATAGCCAAGAATAAAGGTTCCATTCAAATCTTTTTAAAAAATGATGTCTCTTCCCATTCCCCCCACTGCGTTTTATCCCAAACTGTGAATGGCATAGTTTTAGACTCTTCCTCTATCCAAGTCACTCCAGTCATGAATATTGCCACTTCCAAAATCAATGCCTCTCATTCCATTCATATAGGAAGGGTGGAAAAGGATAAAATCTTCTATCTAATGAATAAAGGGTTTTGTAAAGAAGAAGCGATTTCCTTATTAATAAAAAGCCTTGTGGAATAACCCCACATTTTTAATTTTTTTTACTATAACATAAGTGTTATGGGATTATTATTTTTTCTTGGATTAGACTCCTTATTGTTTAAAGATATTCTTGGATTTACTTTATATCCAAAAGATGGTTTAATGAATG
>JAITDD010000012.1 GCA_031282725.1 Mycoplasmataceae bacterium | reverse complement strand
ATGCTCAAATTGGTGGATTAGGTTTAATAATTCCAAATATCGATAACATTGAATTAGCAAAAGAAGATTTAAGCGATGTATTAAAGGATACGATTGAAAAAGATGTTAAGAAAAAGCACAGTTACACGCGAAACATTCTAATCGACAAAACTATCAAATATGCTTTAAATAATATCGGAAAAACAATTAGTGTTTACAAAACAACGAACAACTTAAATAAAAATAGTCCTGATAAAATAAACCATGTTTCTTTAAACAAATATTTACAATGAGGGGTTGATGCTATGTTGCTTATTAGAGTAGACTATTGAAACAATAAAACAAACACTATACTTGAAACGTCAGGAAAATATTATGGAGGAGATATTGGACTTGTAAATACTGTTATTGGATACGAAGATTCATCCTTTGGCTATAAACTAGAAAATATCGTTTTACTTCAACTTATTTTTTTAAAATGAGAGGTTTATACTTTAAAAATTTATCAAAAAAATACTGATAATAGAGAGATAGATTTCGTTATTAAAAAAGGAACGATTATCAAATATATCCAAGTGACACATACTTTGGATGAAAAAAATAAAGTAAGAGAGATTGGCAACTTATTGAAGATAAGAGATGGATTTGAAAAGATATGTATTTTTTTAATCAATAACTCTTCTTTCTCAAATGATGGGATTAGAAGGGTAGATTTGGTAAGATGATTATTAGGCGAGATTGAGATTTAGGTTTACTTAGCTTTTTTTAAATAATCGATAATATTAATGATTTCAATTCCTTCATCACTTGTATAGTTTTCACCTTCTTTTACGATAATGATTTTTCTATTATTATCCTTTATAGAAAGCAGATTCCCTATTCCTCGTTTTCTAATTTCTTCGCTATCTAAATGTTTCACCACCTGAATGTATGTTTTTTTATTATCTTTTATTGCTAAAAAATCGATTTCTTTACCATTTTGAAGAAACAAACTGTATACAGTGTATCCTTCACGCAAAAGTTGCAAAAAAATAACATTCTCTAACAATTTCCCTTCATCTTTGAAATTAGTATTAATGTTTTTGATTCCTGTGTCGACACAATAATATTTGGAACTCACATTTAATAAATGTTTCCCTTTAATATCATAAAACATATTCTTGTAGATTAATAAACTATCACACATTCATTTTTGATATTTATCAATTGTGTGACGAGAGAGTTTGTTTTCTTTATTTGAAATTAGATAATTGTATATTGATAAAGTTGATGTTTGGTTACCATTGTTGTCGAAGATATATTTGGAGATTTTTTTAAACTCTGTAATGTTTCTGATTTTGTGTCTTGTTTTTACATCTTTTTCAATAACATCATCTACTATGGTAGCTAATCTTTGTTTCATTAAATCAACATCATCCATTATTTCCAAAAGTATCGGCATGCCACCATAAGTTAGATAGAAATCCAAAATTTGTTTATCCTTATCTCTTTTTTTATCGTATGGTATTTTTTTATCCAAATAATCATAAAGTTCACAAAAGGACAATGGTAACACATTTATTTCAATATTTCTTCCAGTAAACAATGTTGAAAGTTCGTCGCTAAACATTTTTGAATTAGATCCAGTTATGACAACATCAAAGTTTATCGTTTTATTCTCAAAAAGACTAATGACTGTTTTTTCAAAGTTTTGAATTTCTTGAATTTCATCAAGGAAAAGGTAATTGATTGTATTTTTCTTTGCTTTTTTAAGAATTAATTCGTGGAGTTGGACATAAGTTAATAGTTGCAGTTTTAAATCATTAAAATCGTAATAGATAATATTTCCATCTTTTATTGTGTTGAGATATTGTTTTAAAATAGTCGATTTGCCACATCTTCTTATTCCTGTAATTATTTTTATTACATGCTTATTTTTTCATTTTTGTAATCATTGGACATATTTTTCTCTATATAATTCGCGAAAATATTATATAGCCTAAACTTCACAAAACACATAAAAAAGGATATTTTGTGAACTTTGCTGCTTGGCTAGATTTAGCAAATTTCCTTCATTTTAAAGACTATGAATATAATCTAGGTAATTATGTCTATTTCTATAAAAAAAAAATTGGCTTTTTTAGCTCCTTTTTAGTCGGGATTTCTGTTGTATCAATTCCTTCCCTTTTGCTGTGTTTAGGAGTTTCGGAAATGAAAAGTAGTCAAATTATTTTTCCTGTTGGTTGTACGATAACGATGAACGATGGTAATACTGCTACAACAATCACTGATATGAATGCGAATTTTGGCGGTACCTGGGTTTTCGATGAGACAGACGCTATTATTGATAAGTCGAATTTCGGTTATAATTGAGGAGGAAGTTGAAGCGAAACTATAAAAAGTTATTTTACACTTTTTTTATATCAAAGACAATCAACGGTTTGGTTTAAATTATCAACCGTGAGTAAAGGCGGAACTGCAACCGATAAAGATGATCCATTATTTACCTTACCAACCGCCAACGATTACTATGTTATAGTCGATGGTTTTCCTTATTCGAATTGTCTTGAAATTAATGATGAGCGAATACTAGCGTATGGTTACACTGATGGTCCAGTAGCCATAGCAAAATTTAGCGATATTGATGCTGCTGGTAACTGGCAAAACTATGAGGCTTCAAATTAGAAGTATCAACGCATTTCGGGAAAAAAAAATTAACTTTTACTTAACATTTCAATACATTACAACAGATAAATCCACAAATACTCCTCAACCAAATTCACACAATACTTTTAAAAGAGTTAATTAAATAATTCAATTTCAGATTGATTAAATCCAAACTTTACTCGCAAAGATACTTTTCATATTTCTTTTCAAAAAATCTTCCTTGTTCTTTAAAAAAGCTTGATAATAAATCAATTTTGCCAGTTTGTTGGAAATGCAACAGTCCGTCATAATAGAATTTTTTAGAAACATTGTTAATAATAATAGGGAATAAATTATTTTGGATGCATTGTTTAAACATAATTCCTCTTCCGATTCGACCGTTTCCGTCTAAAAAAGGATGTATTGTTTCAAATTGAGCATGGAATTTAGTGATATCATTTATTGTTTTAATTTCGTTGGAAGTAAGTATTAGTTTTTGCATTAATTCTGGGACTTGTCATGGCTGGGGTGTTGGGATATCGTTTCCTATTTTGTTCGGTTGCTTTTTATAGTCGCCGTAAGATTTCGTGTACCGTTTAGATCATTCTGTTCCTTTTTTTAGAATATTGTGTCAAATTTTTAATTCTTTTTCATTTAATTCTTGATCAATTGTTTCAAGTATGTATTCATAAAGATTACCACAATTAAAATTCTCGATAACTTCATCATGTTCATAAATACCTATATACTTCGTTGCAATACTTTCGATTTTTGTGTTTAAAGAAAGTTTAATGATGTTTTCATTATCCTTTTCACTTACATTGGAGCCTTCTATAGAACTTGAATGATATGAAAAATCAGCTTTAAGTTTTAAAAATAATTCGCTGGATTTATCAAGTTTATTATTAGGGAATAGGATTTTTTTAAGTGGTTTCATAGGCGAGCTGTTTTATTGTTCAAGCAATCATTTCTTAACATCCATTATTTTGATTTCATCTATTTCTTTATTTATATTACTATTATTTAAAAGAATTTTTTGGCCGTTATTAATTTTTTTTAAAATCTTTATTTCTCTATGTAGTACTGAAAAATCTGAAATATCCTCACAAACCTGAAAATATACTTTCTCCATCTTATTTTGACAAAAAAAATCGATCTGGTAATTTACTCTTTTTCCATCTTCAACAATACTTACAAAACCAACATTTATTTTATTAAACCTTCTTTTAAGTTCAAAAAACACAATATTTTCTAATTGTTTTCCGTGATTATACGATTCATCTTTATTGATATATACATTTCTCATCAATATATCAGTTGCATAACAAGTATATAGAGTTTTTAATACTTTCATCCCTCTTAAATCGAAACGGTTTACTTTATAAATGAGAAAAGCATCACACAGATAAGAAAGATATAAATCGATTGTTTTTGATGCGATATTCAATGAGGAATCTTTTGCTAAACTTTTTTTGATATTCTCACTAGAAAATTCACTGCCGATATTTTCAAAAGCATATGCTAATATTTTATTTAATAAAGGAATATTTTTTATTTTAAAATATGGCATTATATCTTTCAACAAAATTGTTTGGATAATGTATGTGATACTTGATTCTTTTAATGAGTCATCACCCAATTGGTATAAGCTAGGTAAACAGCCATTTTTCCTATATTCGCTAAACAAAAGTTTTTTATCGCTTATATTTTTAAAATATTCAACATATTCTTTAAAAGAAAACGGTAAAATATTTATTTGTATTTCTCTTCCTGTAAATCTTGAATATATTTGACTTGATAATAATTTTGAATTTGATCCAGCGATGTAAATATCGATTGTTTTATTTTGATAATAACCTAATATTAACTCAGAAAAATTCTCCACATTCTGTATTTCATCTAAAAAAAGATATATTTTACCTTTTTTATTTTTGATTTTTTTATCAATGATTTCCCCTAAAATTTTATTATTTTTTATATGCAAATTTTCTTTGTCATCGAAATTAATATACAAAATATTATTTGGGTTAGTTATTTTTTTTATCATTTCGATATATTGCAATAAAATCGTTGATTTTCCAACGCGACGCATTCCAGTTAATATTTTGATAAAATCTAAATCTTTTAATTTAATCAATTTATCTAAATAATAGGTTCGTTGTACCATACAAATATTATACTTTAAAGTTAAAAAAATGTTAAAAATAACGCTTTTTTCACTTGCCACTTAATGTTCAGTGTTAAAGAGAATGACTCTATGAAATTTTTTATTTCAATAACAAATCGATTTAACTAATTTAAATGGAAATAAGATATTTAAAACGATGTTTATTAGAACTAAAAGTTGTTTTTAAAAAAACACATTATAGTCAATACCTGTATAAAAAACTTCAGATTTACAGTTGAATATAAATGCTCCATTGTACTTGCTTTAACAAAAAAGACATTAATTATCTGTTTGGTAAATAAAAAAATTAACTAGATTATTCTTCGTAGTAATATGAATAATCGATTCCTTTCATAAATATTTCCCTATCATTAATTTTATCAGTTAATTTTTCTTTAATTAATGTTTGAATTTTCGTCGGACTGATATGACTTTCTATCATCGCTTCCAAATATTCTTTCTTGTCTATTTTTGATCAATCAACACATTTCCTTAACTCTTTTTTAAAAATTAAATCCAACCATATTCTCGCACTTCTCCCATTTCCTTCTAAAAAAGGGTGAATGATATTCATTTCGACATATTTATTGATTATTTGGTTGTATGTTTTTTGTGGCATATTCGAAACTTCTTCCAGATTTTTTTCAAGAAACATAGCAGAGCAAAATTTAAATCCGCCTTTCGAAATATTTTGATTCCTAATTTTTCCAGCAAAATCATATAAACCCGCGAAAATGTAATTGTGAATTTGTAATAATGATTTTGTTTTTCCAATATCTTTATCATTAATTAGGTTTGCTTCAAAAAGTTGATAAGCTTTCTTTTTCGATTGCCCGTCAATACTTTTCTCGCTATATAAGAATCATTCTAGAAAATCTTTAGCATTAGTGTTAGGTAAATTTTTTGCCAATTCAATTAAACCTTTTGAATTTATGCAATCAGTAAAATATGTTTTGTTATCGATTGATTTTAATTTGAGTTGGATAGTGTCACTAACCAACTGATTTTTTTCTTTTAATAATTTTGCTTTTAAATATTTTCAATAATTTCTTACTTTTTTATAATCATTCTCTTTGTTTAAAATACTTAAAATATCAAATATCGAAAAATACCATTCATTTTCTTTTTCATTTCAAACGGCACGAACTTCCTTATCGTTATAAAACCTGATTGATATTTTATTCATAAATACATTATAAAAACCGGTTTTGGAGGGGATTTTGTTATTGCGGTTTATTTCTTTAAAATCCAGTTAGGTAAAAAAACAAAACACATTCTTCCTCTATTTTTCACCTTCATTCCTTGTCATTTCCTATGCAAATGTAGCCAAATATCAACATTTGTGTCTGATTTTTTTTCCAATCAATGACTTTATTTTAAATTTTTTTGAAAAAAGAGCCGTTGAATTATTAAAAATAAGAAGAATAATTCGTTATTAAACATATGTTACTCATATAACTCCATAAGATCTTGAAAAAAAAGGAAAATAGTGGTGGTTATAAACGAATTAACATTTGTTTGATTATCTAGTTGGCTGTAGACTCTATATTTCAAAACTTCGTTTGTTACACTGTTCTTGAATGTTAACAATGTTTTGGTGTAAACTAATAATTCTTATTTTTCAATGGAATTAGCTATGAATTTGTGATAAAAATTATTGTCAGAAATTGAGAGTTTGTTTGTCAGAAATTGGAAGTTTGTTACGATTTTAACCACTCTAAAAGGTTAACAATCTTAATTCCTGAAGATAAATAATGAGTATCTACATTGTTTGAAAGAACAATTTTTTCATTGCTATCAGATAAGCTTTCTAAATTCCCTACTTCTCTTTCTCAATTTGATTCATTTAGAATATCAGTTACTTGAAGGTATGTTATTCTTCCTTCTTTTAAACAAATGAAGTCAATTTCTTTGCCATTATAGGTTTTGTAGGTATACACTTCATCATATCTGTTTAATAATTCTAAAAAAACGAGATTTTCTATTCTTCAACTTCTATTTCCAGAATATGTAGTGTTTTGGCTTAATATTCCCAAATCTGTTGAATAGATTTTTAATGATGATGTTATTATTTTTCTTCCTTTTAAATCGTAATAAGGCAGCGTTTTTATTAGATTGGCATTTTCTAATTTTTCAATGTAATCTGAGATTGTTTTGTATGTGTAAACAATCTTCTTTGACTTATAAAAATCATCTATTACATTATTTATAGATATCTTTTTCCCAATTTGATCGTAAATAAAGTTTACAATCTTTAAAAATTCATTTTTATTTCTTATTTTGTATCTTTTAAAAACATCTTTTTGAATACAGTCAATACTTATTTGTTTTAATAGTTCTTTGATATTGGAAGAGTTTTCGTAGATAGGGATAATTTTTCCGATTGCACCATGATATAAATAGTGTTGAAAAATTTCATTATCGGATTTTTGTAAAATATTGCTATTAACAATTTCTTTGAAAGTAAACGGTAAAACTAACAAATCTAAATGTCGTCCTGTAAATCATGTACCTAAGTCCATACTTAATGCTTGTGAATTGCTTCCTGTTAAATAAATATCAATATCAATAGTTCGATCTTCTAACAAGGTTTTTATCGCTTTCTGTCAATCTTTTAACTCTTGTACTTCATCAATAAAAAGATAGTGTTTTTTTGTCGGATTTGATGATATTATTCGTTTGACATCATCCATCATATTTTCTCATGTTGTATTTTTTAAAGTTTTGATGTTATTGAAATCATATTTGTCAATTATTTGGAAAAACAAAACATCTTTTTTATTCTTTAAGAATTCAATAAATTGTCTTAATAGTGTTGATTTACCAACTCTTCTTATTCCCGTAAGTATTTTGATATCTCTTATTTTTAGTCATTCAATTAGCTTATCTATATATTTTTGTCTTATTAACTCCATTTATTTAAATTATATTAGAAATTGTGGAGTTATGGCAATATTTTAATGTTATAACTCCACAAAATTATAAAAAATAAGAAATTGTGGAGTTATACGATCTAGTATTGAGAAAATATAGGATTATCAGATAAAATTTCAATATTTTATTTTTTGTTCCTTATATCGCTATCACATCCTTAAACAAAACTCGACCAAATTATTATCCCCTGAAAAGTAATCTTTTTCGAAAACTTAACTTCTTCCATATGTATGCTTTTTTTACCGGTTAAGCAGTAAAAAAAACATATGATAATATTATGATAAAAAGAACTGTTGAGAAAATAATTATTGAAGATTCACATACTTTTCCCGTTGTCCTTTTAACAGGAATGAGACAAGTCGGCAAATCTACAATCTTGGATTATTTGTTAAAGAAAAAGTTAATAAACGCTTCATGCCATATTAATTTAAAAGATTTAATACTTAAAATGCTTGCAAAATCTGATCCCGCCTCTTTTCTTTCTTCCTATGATTTTCCCTTAATTATCAATGAGATTCAGGAAGCACCAGAGTTGTTTAGCCAAATCAAAGTCATTGTCGATAAACAAAGAATAAATAACGAGAAGAATAGTTATGGTATGTTTTTTCTTACAGGAAGTTCTAAATTAAACATTATGAAATTAGTTAAAGAGTCATTAGTTGGAATTTAAACCTGTTGAAAAATTTTGCACAGATTCAGCGCTCCAATTAACTAACTCGCACGAAAACATTATCATTATTTAATTGCGGGGTTGATATCGTTGAACAGGGATATACTGCATAAAACATCAGTCGTTCATTGGTTTTTCATTCTATTGGGAGATATGGATAAAAATTAGAACCACTATTTAATGAAAATTCAGAAAATTGAATTATCGGACCGGTTGAATTGTTAGTGGGATTATTAGATGTATAATAGAAAAAACCAAGTTGATTTGTAATTGTAGTAATAGTTTTGAATAAAGCATTTTCAATACTAAATAATTGCGTTCCGTAATTATAGGTTGATTTAGGAACAGCTTTTGTTGTTTGTAACAAACAATTAAGAACACAAATATCATTAGTTCGATAGAAATAACTATTGAAGTAAGTTGTAGTTGCTAATGAGATAGCTGATATTTCGCTATCAAGTATATAGAATTTAAAATCATCATTAGTAGCTGTTTTAAATATTGGTTTTTGACATCGACCAGTAAAATGCCAATTTCCAGAATATTTTAAGGTATTAGGTGTAACCACATTACTGCTTCCACTAGAAAGTGTTATTTCGCTACCAATAGGAAATGAAATTTGTTCATTAGAAATCTTGCTAACACCGAGTGCGATAGCTAATGTTGGAATAGATAATGCAGTAGCAAAACTAAATAGGATGCAAATTTTACCTAGATTTTTTTTACGAATGTTGTTGGGGGGGGGGTGCGAATTTTGATATCATTGAACTTTGTTATGCTATTAATATTATATCACAACTCTCCATTTTTTAAAACTCTGAATATAATCTAGGTAATTATGTCTATTTCTATAAAAAAAAAAAAATGGCTTTTTTAGCTCTATTTTAGTCGGAGTTTCTGTTGTATCGATTCCTTCCCTTTTATTGTGTTTGGGTACATCAAAACTTAATCAAAACCAGATAAATATGCCTATAGGTTCTATAATTAATATTTATGGTGATACTAAACCAAGTGCTATTTATGGGGGTGCTGACAATATGTATCAATTTATAAAAACCGATTTCGATATTTCCCTCACACCATCAAATTCTTGTCTATTAACTGGTACTACTTTTAACACCGCTGGTAGGGGTTTAAACAGATTTACTCGGAATGGTAATTTGTGTACATTTTCATTCTCATTATTAATTTCAGCTATTGCAACAGGAAATTGAAAACAAGTTCTATCTTTTTCTAATGACGAATTTAAAAATTACATTAATTTAGCTCCTAATATCGGTTACTTTGTTTTTTTCTCAAGTTCAGTTTCCGAAAGTTCATCAGATGGACAAGTGATTAATTATTCAAATGCAGCATTCGGATCTAAAAGTTTATGGCTTTCTGTACCAGTAGCTTATAGTACACAAAAACTGTATTCTGGTAGTATAGCATACACTGTTACTCCAAATAATACTACAGCAATAGCAAATCAATTTAACACGTGAAAAAAAATTGGCTAATGTATTTTATAAAAAGAAATTTGGAAGGTTAAATAAAGGCGAAAGATAAGCGGTATATCAAAAGACATTTCTATCTCTCTAATCAAAACCTTCCATAAACTTAAAAAACACCAACCTTGCGGTCAGTGTTTAATAAGCGAATGTTTCTTTCAAAACTAAATAGAATCCGGCTAGAAAATATCAATAAAATGAGAAGATATTTAATAGACTTAGTGTGTACACGAAAATCGTGTTAAAAATAACTCCGAAGAAAGGAGGTGTTCCACCCGCACGTTCTCGTACGGGTACCTTGTTACGACTTAACTCCAATCACCGTTCCTACCATAGACGTCCGCTTCAATAAAGTTAGCTAAACGGTTTTAAGTATTAACGGCTCTCATAGTGCGACGGGCGGTGTGTACAAGACCAGAGAACGTATTCACCGCGACATGTCTGATTCGCGATTACTAATGATTCCAACTTCATGAGGGTGAATTGCAACCCTCAATCCGAACTGAGATAGACTTTTGCAGATTAGCTGACTATTACTAGTTCGCGACTCTTTGTATCTACCATTGTAGCACGTTTGTAGCCCAAGATATAAAGGACGTGATGATTTGTGATCATCCCCACCTTCCTCCGACTTTTTATCGTACGGCAGTATCGCTAGAAAATTAACTAACGAAAGGGGTTACGCTCGTTGCAGGACTTAACCTAACATCTCACGACACGAGCTGACAACAACCATGCATCACCTGTCTCCCTGTTAACCTCCACCCTATTTCTAGGGCTTTGCAGGGGATCGAACCTTGGTAAGGTTTACGTGTGCTGACGAATTAAACAACATGCTCCACCATTTGTGCTGGTCCCCGTCAATTCCGTTTTGAGTTTCATTCTTGCGAATGTACTACTCAGGTGGATCATTTAACGCGTTAGCTACAAAACTTGTATATCATACAAATTTCTAATGATCATCGTTTACAGTGTGGACTACTAGGGTATCTAATCCTTTTTGCTCCCCACACTTTCGAGCCTAAGTGTCAGTAATAACCTAAGTTGGCGCCTTCGCTGCCGGTATTCTTCCATATATCTACGCATTTCACCGCTTCACATGGAGTTCTCCAACTCTCTATTATACTCTAGATTTATAGTTTCCAATGCGTGCTACAGTTGAGCTGTACCATTTAACACCAGACTTACAAATCCACCTACGCATCCCTTTACACCCAGTAAATCCGGATAACGCTTGTAACCTTCGTATTACCGCGGCTGCTGGCACGAAGTTTGCCGTTACTTATTCAAAATGGTACAGTCACTTCTCACTCATTTCCTAGTGAGATCGTTCGTCCCAAATAAAAGGGTTTTACAATCCAAAAACCTTCATCACCCACACGGTATTGCTCCATCAGGCTTTCGCCCATTGTGAAAAATTCCCTACTGCTGCCTCCCGTAGGAGTGGGGACCGTGTCTCAGTTCCCCTGTGGCTATTCTACCTCTCAGCATAGCTACTCGTCATAGACTTGGTAGGCCATTACCCCACCAACAATCTGATAAGATACACTCTCATCCTAAAGCGTCGGTTTAACCCGACTTTAATAATAAAATCATGCGACATATTACCTATGGAATATTAGCTAATCTTTCGACTAGTTATTTCCCTCTAAAGGGCAGATTAAATATATATTACTCACCCGTTTGCCACTAAATGTATTGCTACACTTCGTTCGACTTGCATGTATTATGCATACCGTTAGCGTTAATCCTGAGCCAGGATCAAACTCTCGTAAAAAAATTGACGGACTCTATTTAGTTTTCAAAGAACATTCTGACATTGTTTCTAATGCCTACCAATATTATATAAAAATTAGGATTGGGTTTGGGAAAATATTTACAAGGGTATTTTATGACAAAATAAAAAAGTAAAAAGAATAATTCGCGTGATTAATGGAATTAGTTGGTTGAAAAAGGGTGAATATTACCTCTTTAAATCGTTTCCTGACTTTCGCAGTTCTAGTTAACATTTTTTTCTGTTTTAAGAATAGAAAACCCTAAAAAACACCGAATCTGTGCAAAAATAATCAACAGGTTTAAATACCTTTACATTAGTGTAATTATCGATACATTTAATTATCAAGTATTAGCATGAAATGCTTCTCTTGAATTAAAAGAAGATTTGTTTATTGAAATGTTAAAGAAAATCAAAGTAGATATTAGTGGCGCAATTATTCATACTGATCATGGGGTACATTATTCAGCTCACGAATATCAAGAATGAATAAAAAATCATGGTTGCTCTTGTTCGATGAGTCGTTTAGGAAATTCTTTGGATAATTACCCAATTGAACATCATTTTTCATTTTTAAAAAGAGAATGTTTGTGAAGAATTTCTTCTGATAAGATTAATATTAAACTTGTGAATAAATTACTAGATGAATACTA
>JAITDD010000002.1 GCA_031282725.1 Mycoplasmataceae bacterium | reverse complement strand
TATTGATTTTCGTGCTTATTTTTTTGGATTCTAACATTATTAAATCATTCATAGTATTCATCTAGTAATTTATTCACAAGTTTAATATTAATCTTATCAGAAGAAATTCTTCACAAACACTGACATACCCCTTTTTTTACATCCCGAATATAATCTAATAAATAGCAATAAGCTAAGCAAATTTATAAAATGATTAATATTCAATACTCCCCATTGGCTGTATATGGTGACTTTATTTTAACGATTATTGGTATTTTTTTAAACAGTTATTTTTGTTATTATTTGATAAAAGAAACCTTTAAAAAGAAAGATAGTGAATCCTATTCGTTAATCTGAATCGTGTTAGATGTTCTTATTGTTACTTTACACTATTCTCTTTATAGCGGTAATATTCATTCTGTTATTGATAATTGAGATAAATATGCAAGTGTCAACCCTTTAATTGCTCTTGTTTCCCAATGACTCGGTTTCCTTTATTCCTTGGGAGATGTTATTTCAGTTAGTTTTATCTTATTTTTTTTATGAAAGAAAAGAAGGAAATTAAAAATGTTCCTTTATTATCTATTTGTGGTAATATGTAGTCAAATTATTGCGATCCCATTCTTTTTTGAATTCACCAGGAAAGTTTGATGATATGTTATTCCTCTTGTGATTTCATCTTCCACAATTTTTGCGATTTTAGCTCAGGACATTAAATCTTTCTTAACCAAAGATACTTTTTCGATGAGCTTTAAATATCTTATCGGATTAGTCTTTTTAAATATATTCTGATTTTTCGAAGATATGATGCAATTCTTTGCTATTGGGCAAAATGGACTTATTATCAATTGTTTCGCTGATATTATTATTATCATCCTTTCTTTACTTCTTCTTGGAATGAAACTAAATGAAATCAAATGTACCCCGGCTTTCTTTATTAAACACAATGATACTAAAAGAAAAAATGCATTATCATTCTTAGTAAACAATTTAAAAGAAATGAAACAAGAAGATATCCTATATATTGATATCATTAAAAAAGGAATTAGTGAAAACGAAAATTTTTTTATAGAGATGAATGATGGTGACAAATATCAAGTAAAATTACGGAAACTTCGTCGTTACAATCTTCAACACTCGAAAAAAATATTCCGTATCATCGAAAACGAGAGTATCCTCTATTTTGATAAAAAAACAGGTTCATATATCAAAAAATGAATTAAAGGGCACGAACTTTTGCCTTGAGAAGCAAACAACACAAACACCATAAAATTCGTTGCCAAAGAAATCGAAAAATTCCACCATCCACCAAACCTTGTTAATGGGGTAAAAAAGTTTCAAGGATACGAAATTAAAGACAGCAACTTTTCCGAATTTGATGAAAAAATTACCATTGCTTACAAAAATCTTGTATTGCGTTACAAGAAATTAGCTAATGTTTTCTCCCACAATTCTTTATGAAGAAAAAACATAATCATTAACTCTTCTCGAGCTTTTTTCTTAGACGAAGATGATGCCTCTATGAATAACAAATATTGGGATTTTGCCAACTATATTCGTGCGGAAGGATTGGGAAAAAATGAAATAAAGAAATTTGTTAAATACGCAAATCTTTACGAATCAACATTAATCGATATGTGTTACATCAATTCTGTCTGATTTTACAACTATATCAAAAACGAATTTGATGCTACAAGAAAAATAAATAAAATATTAAAAAAGACGAAAAAGACGATACTTAAATTCTTTAAAATGGTCGTGCAAACCGAATTGGAAAAAAGAATCTTTAAGAAAATCGAATAATTACTTCTTTGTTAATTTTTGCAAATCTTTTAACACATCACCAAATTCCTTTTCATTTTCCAAAACGAAGCCAGAAGCGAATTTGTGTCCTCCTCCTTTATATTTAATTGCCACTTTCGAAATATCAATGTTCTTACTTCTTATTGAACCCTTTCATTTTCCACTTTTTTTATCAAAATAGATTGAAGTTCAAATATCGATTCCTTCAATATTAGCCATTAAATAAATCATTGAGTTTGGAATGATATTGTATTGTTCAAAAACTTTTGGTTGAATAATTAAACTACCAACCCTATTTGAAGTATCAAAATTAATAATTTGATAAATCTTATTTTGAAACATAATTTCACTAATTGTTCTTTCGCTAAACTTAAAATTCAAATCAGCATAATTAGGAAGAAAAGGCATTATTTGTGTCATAATTTTAAATGTATTTTGACTTACGCAACTATAAAAAAAACGGTTTGTGTCTGTATATATTCCTGCATAAATAAAACTCGCAATTTCGTTATCAATAATTTTTTTGTCATAAGAAAATATCAGTTCTCAAACCATTTCACAAGCACTTCCATAAGAAGAATCGGTTCAATTAACAACTCCATAACTTTGAATATTAGGGTGATGATCAATTTTGACAATTTGTTTACAAGATTCATATTTCTTTGAATTAATCCTTTCGATATTGGCACAATCACACACTATTCCAATAGATTTTTTTGTTTCCTTTTCATTAAACTGTTTACTTTTTTTAATTTTGGGAAAGTTGGACAATACGCTTTTTTCGACTAAATCCAAATCAATCACGCACACTTTTTTATTAACAAATTTTTTCTGGATAAAAGTTTTTAATCCCAAAGAAGAACCTAATGCATCAAAATCAGGGTTAGTATGAAAGAAGATACTGATATATTCGTTTTCTTTGATTAATTTAATAATGTCATTTATTTTTTTCACGGAAAAATTATATATCAAAAAGGTTAGTTATTTGTTCTTTAAAAGGTTCAGTAATTTGTAATTTTTTTACATAGAACATAGTTTTGTCAAATAAAGTTGCATCATTACTTAATACAGAAATAAACTTAATTAAATGAATCAATCGAAACTGTTGCTTTAAAACCTTATGCTTAAAAACAAAATAATACAAATCGCTTAATTCATCAGTCGCATATTTAACCTCAGAATCATAAAGAACTATATTGTGGGAAATGTGATTTCTTATGTTAATAAAATTTTTAATCAAGTCAACAAATCCGGCATAATATTCTTTTTTAATTCCTAAATTTTCCATAACTGTTTCTTTAATTTTCATACTTGAAGCGATAAAAAAACTAAAAGTCATCGCGAAAGATCAAGTCAAACACATTAAATCTAAAGGAACATTTTTTCATTTATAAATGTTGTCGGGTTCATCCTTAATTACGAGTTTTTTAATATTTTTATTACTGTCTAAATATTTAGTGTATTTATAAAGGAATGGCTTGAATTCAGTGTAAGGTTCTACTTTGTCTAAATTTCGCAACACATCATTCTTAATCACGTTTTCATCTAAATTAAGCAAGCATTTATCCTTTATGTCATAAACATTAATGGTAGCATAAACCAAAGAAGTGTTAATCATTTTTTCGATAATTAACAAGCATTTAAAAACATGGACACCTAAGTTTTTATCAAAAATATAAAGTCTGATAATATCTTCGCTATTAACCCCTTGGTCGAAATTTCCTTGTTCATTAATAAAAAAATCACTGTAATCTGCTAAAAAAGTATTAACATTAAAATTTTTTATGTAGTAAGTTAATTTTTCTTTGTCGCTAATTTTTAAACCTTTCTCTTCCAGTTCGCAAATTATTTTATCAACATCAATAACCATTAATAAACATATTATAAAAATATAATTAAAAATCTTAAAATTATGAAAAAAGAGAGATTAAGTATCGAGCAGGAAAATGAAAAAAATTAGCAGAGTGCAAAACTCTTGTTTTATTTTTTTATTCAACTATTTTTGCAATTAGGTAGGGCGCCCAATGTTTTAACTAAATCATGCCCTCTTAATTCATATTCTCCAATATAAGAAAAATAACTGGTTTCCGGATGATCAGAACCACTACCTGATTGAATTAATCCACTAGTACTATCATTTCATGAACCAAAAGTAAGAGGAGTTGATGCACCCACTGTTTGTCATGAATGAATATAACCGATAAAATTCAAATATGGTTTTTGTGGAAAATATTTCGTGTCATTACAATACATTGCGTCTGTTGCGAAATTACCCTTACTCCACATAATTGAAAAAAACAAACGATTGCGAATAATACCCATATAAGAAAATTGTTGATTAGTGTTTACGGGTTGTGAATCACTTTTATTTAATATTCAAAAAGGTTTTACTTTAGTGTTGCTTGAAGAAAATTCGATGTAATTCGAAGTGAATGTGGTTGATGTTATTTGCGGGTTATACAATCAATGTATCCCTTCTGTTTCATAAAATTCTCATACTCCTCCATATCTAGCCTCAATTTGTTCTTTTGTAGTCGCATTGTTTCCATCAACAATTGAAATTGTTTCTCCAGGATTAATTATGATTTGATTGTGTCTGATTTGACTACTTCCTAAACATAAAAATAATGAACAAACCGATGCGGTTGTTAAACAAATAAAAAAAGAACTAAAAAAAGCTATTTTTTTTTTATAGATTTCATATTTTTATTATACTCGTCCGATTTGGGGACATTCTGTTCTGTTATTGCTTTTGGTGATGAAATACTTAAATAAACAAAAATGTCATTGTTATGACGCATTGCTCTTCATATTAACCATTCATTTCTTCATTCGATGAAAAAGATCAAAAATAAAAATATTAACCACATATTTTTGTACTCCACAAAATTACTTAAAACGTAAAAATATATACTTTAATTTTTTTATGTAATATGTAGCAAACTCCACAAAATTACTTAAACGGGATATAATTAACCTATGGAAATAATAAGATATAAATATTTAGATTGATTAAAAGGAGAACAAAATAATAATTTTATTAAAGTTTTAACCGGAATTAGAAGAGTTGGAAAAACAACTGTGCTTAATCAATATAAAACTGTTCTTAAAAACGAAAATATTATCGAATTAGATTTCAATGACGCTCGTTTAGTGAAGTTGTATGATTGAGAAAAAATTATCAAATATGTAGAAAGCAAAAGCAAATTCAATTCAATAAATTATGTCATAATAGATGAAGTTCAAGAAATAAATGAATTTGAGAAAGCAATAATAACCTTGTATAGTCATAAAAAATTTAAATATGACATTTATATTACAGGTTCAAACTCTAAAATGTTTTCTAGTGAGTTAGTTACACTTTTCACTGGAAGAGTAAGTGAAATCGAAGTCTTTCCTATTAGTTATAAAGAAATATTAAACATTATATTTAATAATGAACCTTCTTCTATTGTTTTCAACAAATACATTCTACAAGGTGGAATGGGAGTGGTTGTTTCAGTTTATGATAATTTCTCAAAAACTATCGATGTACTTAAAAAAGTATACGATGGATGTTTAAAAAAGGATATTAAAAATAGACACGCAATTCGTAATATAGATAATGTAGAGAAAATTAGTAAATTTCTTTTTCATCATATAGGAAGAAATATTTCAGCAACAAATATTGAGAATTATCTAATTTCTAACAAAGAGGAAAAAATATCAAAAAAAACTATCTTAAATTATTTTTCTTGATTGACTGAATCTTATTTATTTTATAAAGTTAACTATTACAACTTAAAAGGCAAATCGATTTTAAATTCAAAAATAAAATATTACGCAACTGATTTAGGAATATTAACAATTTTAACGACAGGCGATATTAATTTTAATTATGGATATCGTTTAGAAAATGCAGTACTGTTAAAACTTTTAGAAGAAGGATATGAAGTTTACACTGGCAAAGATAGACACGATAATGAAATAGATTTTGTTGTTAAAAAAGATAATACTTTAAAATATATCCAGGTTTGTAAAATATTAAATGATGAAAATTTCGAAAGAGAGAGTAGGAGTTTATTGAATATGAAGGATGGTTACGAAAAGATAATATTAACAACTGAAATTAGTGTAAGCGAAACTAAAGGAATCAGAATAATTCATATCGAATCATATTTATTAAATGAAGTAAAGATTTAAAGAACGTACTCCCGTTTATTAAATCTGATTTTTTGCCAGATATTAATAAATATTGGCAAGTGCAAGTGATACAAAATGTTTTTTATTTGTTTTAATAATCTCATCAGTATATCAACTTCATCGGAACGTAATACATCTTTGATAGGAATACCCAAAGTGTCCTTATTTAATCGTTAAATGTCCGAAAGCAATAACATTTATCCCATCTTC